>NZ_AUTP01000325.1:0-12048 GCF_000498075.1 Pseudoalteromonas sp. TAB23 | reverse complement strand
AAGCCATATTTTAGCTGCATTAAGATCACGTGCTGAGCAAAGCTTTGGTAATCAAGAAATTTTAGGGGCTGTAATTACAGTGCCTGCGTACTTTGATGACGCGCAGCGCCAAAGTACTAAAGATGCCGCAGAACTTGCTGGTATTAACGTACTACGTTTATTAAATGAACCAACAGCCGTTGCTTATGGTTTAGATTCTGGCCAAGAAGGTATTATTGCTGTTTACGATTTAGGCGGTGGTACATTTGATATATCAGTACTTAGATTACACCAAGGTGTGTTTGAAGTAATGGCCACTGGCGGCGACTCAAGCCTCGGTGGCGATGACTTTGATTCGCTCCTTGTTGATTACTTTAAGCAGCAAACTGGAGTGTCAGCATTATCACCTTCAGTTTTACGTTTATTCATCAATAAAGCAAAAGCCTGTAAAGAAGCATTAAGCCAATACGCTAAAGTAAACGTGGGTCTTGAGTTTGACGATCAAAAATACACTGTTGAAGTAACGCGCGAAACGTTTGATGAAATGGCTATGCCACTAATTAAAAAAACGCTGCGCTCGTGTCGTCGTGCTGTAAAAGATGCTGGTATTGAAAACGAAGAAGTACTGCAAGTTATTATGGTAGGTGGTTCAACCCGTATGCCACTGGTACGTAGCCAAGTACAAAGCTTTTTTGATAAAGAGCCGCTAACTTCAATCGACCCCGATCGTGTTGTTGCTTTAGGTGCCGCGCTTCAAGCCGACGTGTTAATTGGTAATAAGCCCGATTCTGACATGTTGTTACTTGATGTATTGCCGTTGTCGCTAGGCCTTGAAACTATGGGCGGTTTGGTTGAAAAAATCATTCCGCGCAATACAACGATTCCGGTAGCACGCGCGCAAGAATTTACAACGTTCAAAGACGGCCAAACAGCCATGTCATTACATGTGCTGCAAGGTGAGCGTGAGCTTGTTGATGATTGTCGATCGCTTGCTAAGTTTAGCTTAAAAGGTATTCCACCAATGGCGGCAGGCGCTGCGCATATTCGTGTGACCTTTAAGGTAGATGCAGATGGTTTATTAAGTGTATCTGCAATGGAAAAATCAACAGGCGTACAAGCTGAAATTCAAGTTAAGCCTTCGTTTGGTTTATCTGACGACCAAGTAGCTAACATGCTAAAAGAGTCAATGAGTAACGCGAAAGGTGATATGCAAGCGCGTATGCTCAAAGAGCAACAAGTAGAAGCACTGCGTGTAATAGAAGCGCTTAATGCATCACTTGCAGCTGATGGTGCATTGCTTGATGATATGCAACTAGCTAACTTACGCACTGAAATTGCAGAACTGGTAAAAGTGCGCGAAAATGCACAAGAGCCTGGCGAAATTAAAGCAGCTATCGAAAAAGTCGATAATGCGAGTAGCGACTTTGCATCGCGCAGAATGGATGCATCAATTAAAAAGGCCCTTACAGGGCAGTCAGTAGACAACATTTAAGAGAGATTAGAATGCCACAAATTGTTTTTCTTCCACATCCTGAATTATGTCCTGACGGCGCTGCAATCGAAGCACCTACAGGCCAAACAGTACTCGACGCTGCGCTTAAAAATGGTATTAGCATTGCGCATGCTTGTGAAAAGTCGTGTGCATGTACTACGTGTCATTTAGTGATTCGTGAAGGATTTGATTCACTTGAAGAAAGTGATGAGCTAGAAGATGACATGCTAGATAAAGCATGGGGCCTGGAGCCAGAGTCACGTCTTGGTTGCCAAGCAATTATAAGAGATGAGGACTTGGTGGTTGAAATACCTAAGTACAATCTCAATATCGTTAATGAAGAGCACTAGTTTTTAACGATGTATATATTAAAAGCCGCTGTTTGATACAGCGGCTTTTTTGTTTGTATGCGTTCATTTTTGTAAGTGAGGTTTTACACCTCGCTTGTTACTAAATTAACACGTACCTGTAATTTTTATACGTAGCCTTTAGGAGATCTATTTTGAATAATTTAACTTTCTCAGACTCATTTATTAACGGCGAGTTTTATAAAACAGACACGCACTTTAGCGTTAACGATCCCGCGACCGAAAAAAGTATTGTTGATGTAAGCGATATTGACGAGCAGGGTGTAAATAGCGCAATAACTGCAGCTCAAGGGGCTTTTGTTAAGTTAAAAACTACGAATGCGACCGAGCGAAGCGAAACGTTAATGCGCTGGTATGAGCTAGTTATAAAGCACAAACAAACACTTGCAGAGCTAATGACCAAAGAGCAAGGCAAGCCGCTCAAAGAATCCCTTGGCGAAATTGATTACGGTGCTGGTTTTATCAAATGGTTTGCAGAAGAAGCCAAGCGCAGTTACGGTGATGTAATTCCGCCAACAGATAACTCGCATCGTTTAACTAGTTTTAAGCAGCCTGTAGGTGTTGTAGCGGGTATAACGCCGTGGAACTTCCCTGTTGCTATGGTTACTCGTAAAGTAGCTCCAGCTTACGCTGCGGGCTGTAGTTTTATACTTAAACCTTCTGAACACACGCCACTATGTGCTATTGCACTTGCTTATCTGGCCGATCAAGCTGGTTTTGTTAAAGGTGCATTTAACGTACTCGTATCACAAGATGCTAAAACAGTCGGTAAAATGCTGACTGATTCAGAAGTCGTGCGTAAGTTTACATTTACTGGATCTACCGGTGTAGGTAAGCAGTTACTATCGCAATGCGCCGATACAATTAAACGTACATCAATGGAGCTCGGTGGTAATGCTCCTTTTATTATTTTTGATAATGCAGATTTAGATGAAGCAGTCGAAGGATTAATGGCGGCTAAATTTAGAAATAGTGGGCAGGCATGTGTTGCAGCAAACCGTATTTTTATACAGCGTAATATTCTTGATAAAGTACTTTCAAAAATCACCCCTAAGGTTGCAGCGTTAAAAGTGGCAAATGGTTTTGAAGACGATGTCGATATTGGTCCACTCATTTATCCTAAAGCCAAAGAGAAAGTACAACAGTTAGTACAAGACGCACTCGATAAAGGCGCTACGTTGATTGGCGATAATAGTGACTTAGGTGGCAGCTTTCAAAACCCATTAATAGTAAATAACGTAACTACCGAGATGGATATTTACCACGAAGAAGTATTTGGTCCAGTATTAACGGTTATTCCTTTTGATGAAGAAAGCGAAGTGCTTGCCTTGGCTAACGATGTACCATTTGGTCTAGCTGCTTATTTTTACAGCCAAAACATTAAGCAAGTCTACCGAGTTAGTGAAGGGCTTGAATTTGGTATGGTCGGCGTAAATGAAGGTGTTATATCCAACCCAGTTGCACCATTTGGTGGCGTTAAGCAATCAGGTTTAGGCCGCGAAGGCGGGCATCAAGGGCTTGATGAATACCTAGAAGAAAAATACGTGTGTATAAAGATATAGCTGTTTTTTAGAAGCGAATTTAATTGCGTTTTGGTTTATTTCAGAAATATGGCAGAAAGATGAACTTTTTCTTTTACGGTTGCTACATAAAGCGCTTAATGCTACCTTTATGACCATATTTTTTGTTAATAAAACAACACTAAAAAACAAATAAAAAGTAAAAGGATTTCTATAAGTAGAAATAACCCCGTGTGTAAATGCCACCGTAAGGTGGCATTTTTTTGTTTGAATAGTTTTGTTTGCAATAAAGCTTTTTAGATGGAAATGCGCTTTTATAGCTATTAACTTATAGGTGTGTAGCCTGGTAAGTTATCAAAATCTATCTCATCTAACTGCTCAGGATTTGCATACTCATTGATATAATTTTTATAAACTTGTGACTCAATAAAAATAGCAAAAATGTCAGCATCAAGATGGTTTTTAGCAACCATTGACCCCAAAATAAATAAACATTCACTGACCGGTTTTGCTTTTTTGTAAGGCCTGTCTACCGCAGACAGAGCTTCAAAAATATCCGTAATAGCCATTAACCTTGCAGGCACCGACATTTGCTCTTTGGTTAAACCTCTAGGGTAACCAGTACCGTCAAGTTTTTCATGATGACCTAAAGCATATTCAGTAACATTGCTTAAGTGTTTAGGGAACGGTAGGGCATCTAAAATATTTTTAGTTACATCCATATGACGCTTCATTACTTCACGTTCGGCTTCGGTTAACGTGCCTCTTCGTATTGTTAAGTTTTCAACTTCATCAGCTGAGAGCAATGGTGTATTAATATCATTTATAACGAGTTGGTATTTGTTTGCAATGCGTTCAATGTGCTCAAGTTCTGCATCACCTAAAAACTCGCCTCCTACATTCACACGCTGTAATAATGCACGGTCTAATGCCAACTGTTTAAGTTCGGTATCAAGTAGTCGTTCAAATTGTTGAACTTCGATAGGTTTTTGCAGCTTCATCGCACAGATGATTTTTTGCTGATACGCTATTTTTAAATCTCGGCTAATTATTTCAAATTTAGCATCTACATATTTTATTCGATCAAAAATAGTTTCTAGTTTTGTCGACTTTTCCATAATGTGATCGGGAGTCGCGATTTTCCCACAGTCATGTAACCAGCCTGCTATATCAAGTTCATGGCGGTCAGCTTCACTCATCGAAAATGAAGCCAATGGGCCTTTATCTATATCATGGACTGCATCAGCTAACATTAATGTGAGCGCTGGTACTCTTTTACAATGGCCGCCGGTATGAGGTGATTTTTCATCTATTGCCATTGCAATTGTTTCAGCAAAGGTAGAAAAAAGATCTTCCATTCCCTTAATCAGTGTTGAGTTAGTTAATGAAATAGCGCCTAGAGAGGCAAAAGATCGAATTAAAGTGGCGAGTTCTTCACTAAAAGGAATATTTTTATTTTGCTCGTCTTTAACATTTATAAGCTGAATGACACCAATAATATCATCTTCATGATCTTTCAAGGGAATTGTTAGCATGGACTCAGAGCGATAACCCGTGCGTGCATCCATTTTGCGAGCTGCGCTCATATCAAAGGGCAGGGCATCATACACGTCAGGAATATTAATCACTTCGCCAGAGTTCGCGGAGTGAGCAACAATAGCTGTTTCATTTGGTTTGCCATCAATAAAAAGATCTATATTAGGAAAATCAACAGGGCTCCCTAAAGTGCCACCTAAATAGAGATTCAATGATTTATTTATTACCGTTTCAAACTTGAGTTGTTTGTTTGGGGTAATAGAGTAAATGCTGCCAGCATCAGAATTTGCTATCGACATCACAACTTGCAGTATTTCATCAAGTAACTTAGACGAATTTTTTTCTGTTGTTAGCCTAATGCTAATATCGATAAAATGCTGAAGATTTGTTTTATCTATAATGTGCTGTCGCATATGTTTACTACTTTTTAGTATGTTTGAAGGCACCATTCCAATCCTTAGCGAGTGTTTGCAAATCAGTGCCCTTAATACGTTCGATAAAAATACTATAAACGTCAGAGCTAAATACGGTCGTGCTTTGTAGTTCTTTAAATAAGCTAAGTGCTTGTGGCCATTTTTTATTATAAAAAAGAGTTATAGCTTGCTGTGATTTTTCAACTTCATTTAACTGCTCTTCATCGAGCTTATCTATAAAGTTTATAGGCTCAAACAACTGTACCGCCGTTGTTTTTCCGACAACTTGCACTTTATCTATTAAACGAAATGAAATATGAGGGCATTCCTTCATAGTCTCTTCTGTAACAAGAATAGCTACGCCGTAAAATTTGGTCAAGCTTTCTACTCTAGCACCTAAATTAACAGTATCACCAAGAACTGTATAGGCTTTACGGTAAACCGATCCCATATCACCTACATTCATGTCGCCAGTACTTAAGCCTATACCAATTTTTATTGCAGGCTGGCTGCTTTCTGCAAATAACTGATTTATTTGCGTTAACCCGTTTATCATGGCCATTGCGGCTTCAACAGCATGGCGAGCGTGGTTTTCATCTTTTAGTGGGGCGTTCCAAAATGCCATCACCATATCGCCTACGTACTTATCAATAGTTCCGTTATGATCAAATATGATTTTGGTAATAGCTGTAAGATATTCGTTTAAGTAGTCGCTTAATTGATGAGGTGACATACTTTCGGATAAAGAAGTGAAGCTACGGATGTCGGCAAATAGCACCGTCATATTTTTTCGCTCACTTTTTTGAGATAAACTTTTACCTTGTAATATCATTTGGTCTATACGCTCAGGAGGTACATATTGGTCAAACATCGATTTTATTTTTCGGCTGTGCTTCATCTCAGCGATAGATCCAACAATGATGTAGTAACCTGCTAATATAATGATAAGTAAAAGAGGCATTAATAAAGGTAAACTAATTTTTTGTACTGACCATAAATAAACGTTTGAAAATATAACGAAACTTGTGACTATAAGAGACAAAATAATAATAAAACGTGCGCTCTTACCGTGGCTAAAAAACGACAATACGCCACCAGTTAATGCAATGATGAGTAAGCTTGCCCCCAGTGACCAATTAGGTTTAGATGGAAGTAGTTCTGGGTGCATTAATCCTTCAAATATGTTGGCATGTACCTCAACACCAGGGTACTGCAAACCAACCGGTGTTGATCTTAAATCAGCGAGCCCAATTGCCGAGGTGCCAATAAACGCTACAGTGCCTTCTAATTCCTCTGAGCCAATTCGCTGGGTCAAAATATCGGTAGCCGAATAATAAGGAAAGCTATGCGCACGGCCTTTGTAAGGGATTAATACTTGCCCATACTCATCAGTTTGAATCCACTTATCTTGAAACTTTATACCTTCGAATAAGGTTATATCATTTAATATATTGGAACGGGTTTCTATGTTTTCAGCAAGGGTATACAGCCGAGCAACTTCAAGTGCTAAAGAAGGGTAGAGTGTATCGCCAACTCGATTTACAAGAGCTGCTTTACGTATAAAACCATCTTCATCGCTATGTGCATTAATAAAACCGGTACCCGTTGTCGCATTTTGAAGCTTAGGAATATTTACAATAGCACCAGGGAAGTGGTTTATTTGTGAATTAGTATGATCCGCATTTGCCCATACAACACTGCTTTTAGCTGGCAAGTTTTGATTTGTGAGTTGTTCATCAATTAATAAAAAACCAAGAACAGTATCATTTTTAGATAGTGCGCTTGCTAGTTTTGAGTCTGCATCTACCTGTTTAGTAATTTCAGCAAAGGGAATAGTGTACTTTTTTGATAAATCGGGTATTTCGGACATGATTTTTGTAACAGGATTTTCTTCCGGCTCAGAAAAAAATATATCGAATGCAATAACAATAACACCTGCATCAGTAAGCTTTGTAACAAGGTCAGCTACTTTTGAGCGACTCCAAGGAAAGCGTCCTTGTTCTTGCATACTCTTTTCGTCGATATCAATTATTACAACGGTTTCATCAATACGCCTAGGCGTCTCTGAAAGCGTTAGTAATAAACGAGAGTCGTATATTATACCTTCTACGCGGTTCACTAACTTTGCAAGCGACCCAGTTGAAAATAGCTCTATTGATGCAATTAATAATGTAATAACAGCGCCAATGAAAAAGTGCTTTGAAGTAATTGGTTTTAAGGAGCTAATGAGTAACGCTCCTTGATAGACTAAAAATCAAAAACTCGTCCTTCTCGGCCGCATTCTATTTTTACCTGTTGAGCGTACTGCGTGTGTAAATATTTTTCTATAGCTAATAACTGTTCATCGGTTCTTGATGGATCGTGGCTAATAATAACCACATTTTTAATACTCGCTTTTATAGCAAGCTCAGCCACCTGATCTATGGTGCTATGCCCCCAACCATGTTTAAGAGGCAAGTCTGCATCTATAAATTGAGCATCATGAATTAGTAAATCAGCGCCTTCAATAAAGTTGACCCATTCGCTAATACTTGTGTTTGCTTTTTCTGGCGGATTTAGCTCATTGTCGGTAACGTAAGCCACCTTTTTTTCATCTGCTTTAATACAATAAGCAGTACCACCACCAGGGTGATTTAGTGGAGCAGTCGAAACCAAAAAACCATTAAGTGTAAATTGCTTTTGAGACGATAAATCAGTATTAAGCGTAATGCTGGCAGGTAAATCTTGATAACACACCGGAAAGTACGAACCACTCATTTGCTTTAATATGGCATCTTGGCTTTTTTTATCATCAACGTTACCCACAGTAATAGTTATATCGCGGTTGGGTTGGTAAATAGGTTTAAAAAAAGGAAACCCTTGAATATGGTCCCAATGGTTATGCGTTAGCAAAATATTGATAGGACTTTGTGTTTCTAGTAAACGAGTACCGAGTTCTACAATACCGGTACCAGAGTCTAAAATGAGATCTTTGCCATTATTTTGTTCGATGTACACACATGAGGTATTTCCTCCAAAAATGTGCGTATTACTTCCTGTTGAAGCCATTGAGCCTCTAACACCAAAAAATTCAACTTTCATAATTTAAGGCTAAGCTCCATCTTCTACAAAATTGAATTTAGAAATACTAACATTGTTAGAGTTAGTGTCATTACAGGTGCTGCTTACAACAACTTGGGTATCATTTTGCAGGATGATTGAAGTAAATACATGTGTACTGGCACATTGGCTTGCTTCATAAAACCCACTGCTATTCGGCCCAAACGTATCGTCAATTGTGCCATCAGCTAAAATACGTGCCAACATACCTTTATTATTGCCCATACCAACTAAAACAATATTGTTGTTGCTATCAAAAACGGCACTTTTTACTTCGGTATCTCCCGTTGAAGCTAACGCGTATTGGCCTAACGGATAGCTGTCATCAATTACTCCGGATGCAAGTAATCGCGTAATACTGGCTTTATTAGGTGTATCTACAACGTTTGCAATTAAATATAATTTATTTGATTCGTCGACTAAAACTTTTACCATTTTATTCTCGGTATCAGTGGTTGTTTCACCTGTGTATTTGTAGGTTTGCTCGCCGTCGGAGTCGAGCTTTAATGCTACTAATTCTGAACTGGCACCTGATACAGATTTACCACCAATAAAAATATTATCATCATTAATAAAAACACTTTCATAATATTCAAAAGGTATTCCTATAATTGTTCCATTACTACCAAAGTTATCGTCAAGTGTACCGTCAGAATCTAGCATCATGATAAACGAGCTAGGGGTATCAGCTATAACTACAGAGCCAACTGCAACAATGTCGCCATCATGAAGTGCTAAATCAGTTAAGTTAAGCTTTTCAGCACCTGAAATAGTAGTATAGTAAATACCATCACTGGCGAATGAGGTATCTAAATCACCATTTTGATCAACTTTAGCTATAAAGCCCTCTTCACCGTCAGTTTTGCTTTTAGATCCCGCAATAAATAAGCTTCCGCTATTGTGTTCAACCAACGCTATATTAGATGCGCTTAAATCTATGGCAATTTCTTTATGGCCACTTTCGCTAAAGCTAGTATCGATAGCACCCGCACTCGTAAAGCGTGTTAATACTAACTTAGTAATTGAGTCCGATTTAGCCGTTGATGCAAGAATATACTTACCGGCATGAGGGTCACTGCTAAGTTGTAAAACGTGCATTGATTGATCGTCAGATTCTGCGCTTATAGTATCAAAAGCAAGATAACCAACGTCTGCAAAGTTGGTAAATAATGTGGCTTGCTCGTCAACTGCAGCAACAAATGGTTTGGTGGTTGAGTCGTCAACAACACCCGATATCCATACAGTATCATTAGCATCTATAGTTGCTGATTTGGCAAATTGTTTTCCATTGATATCTGAAATGATATTAATACCTGATGCACCATAAGTACTATCAAGTGAGCCGTCTGAAGTTAAAATACGGGCAGAAAATAACTTTTCGTTAGCTGAAACACCGGTAGTGCCAGATAAAGTAATTCCATTTTTAATTGGCTCGTATTTTACGCCTGTTACGTTCGCGCCACCATTACCTGCACCACCGTTACCATCAATATCGTAAATAGCAGTACCTGCATCACCAAAACTCGTTATAAGAGTACCCGTTTTATCAATAGCCAAAACCACGGCTTCTTTTTCACCACTGTTACGAGTTATGTAACCACCTGCAAAAGCTGTAAATTCGGTGTTTTTAGCGCCGCCAATTGCAAATAATTCGTCATCTTTATTATTCTCAGACAAGTCGAACGATAATGCTGCGCTACCATTAAAACTTCCGTTGTTTTCACCATCAGAAATTAAATAACGAATAAGTACGTCTTTATCGCCAGTTGCACTTGTTACACTGCCGGCAACCATAAGATCAGAGCTATTAAAGTTTTTAATAGCAAACGCTTCGTCATCTCTATTAGCACCGCTCACATCGACTATTTTAGGGCTTCCGGCTTCATAAGCGAGTGTAGATATATCGTATTTTATCCATAAGCTATCGTTGTCGTTACCATTAAATGACTTACCAACAGCTTGAATTTTATTGTCGCTAAACTCAAGGTCATTAATAACGAGAGTGCTTGCTAATGCGGTACAGTGAATACCTGAATTATTACCTCCAGAGTTATTACTTAATACGCCAGCGGTATTCATTTTCAACAAACATGCTTCGGTATTTGTGCCATCAAAACTAGTGTAAGCAACAAAGAGGCTTGTACCATCAGAGATAATAGCAGTTGCTTCTTCATCATTTTCTAAATCTAATACCTTAACGCCATCACTGTTAAATGCTGTATTTATTACACCACTCGTTGTATAGGATGCAATAACAATATCTTTGTCGCTGTTATTACTAAAACCTACAAAGTAAAGGTTATTATTTAGCTCAATACTGTCATTAAATTCACCACTTGAAAAAACACCCGAAAGCTCAAGTTCACCTGTTATAGGGCGACCAAATGTTTCATCTTCAACAGGAACTAGAGGCTCCGCATCATCAGTGACATCAATTATTATATCAATAGTAGTTGTTTCGTTAGGCGTACCATCGTCAGTAATAGCTAGGCTCAATATGTACTGAGGAGTTGTTTCAAAATCAAACGGGCTTTCACCTTTTACAGTTAATAAGCCAGAATCATTATTTATTTCGAATATGGGGGCACCACTGAGCAGGGTGTAACTTAAATTTTGGTTCTCAATGTCTGAGGCACTAACAGTCCCAATAGTGTCACCATCGGTTGCGTTTTCGCTAATATTAAAACCTTGGGTTGTCGCAACTGGAGCATCGTTAATAGGAGTAATCGTAATTGATAAACTACCAGTATCTGTAGCGTTATTCCCATCATTTACAGTATAACTGACAACAACAATACCGTTGGTATTTGCAGCCGGTGTGTACTGTAGTTTGTTATCGACAACGGATACTGAACCGCTATCGACTGACGCTGCTGTTATGCTTAGGCTATCACTATCCGCGTCTGTATCATTAATCAGCACATCAATGAGTAGCGGCGCAGCATCTTCATCCATAGTCGCCGTGTCGGCATTTGCAATGGGTTCATCGTTTACGGGAGTAATAGTAATAGATAGTGTTGCTGTACTGGCACCACCGTTGCTATCAATTGCCGTATAAACAACAGTTGCGAGTCCATTTACATTGGGTGCAGGGGTGTATTGAATTTGATTGCCAACTACTGAGACCGAACCAGTATCTGCTGATGCGGCACTGATCGTCAGGCTGTCGCCATCCACGTCTGAGTCGTTTGCCAATACGTTTATTAATATTGGCGCTGCATCTTCAGCCATGGTCGCGGTATCATTATTAGCAACAGGTGCATCGTTCACTGCCGTTATCGTAATAGCGACCGTAGCGGTATTCGTTCCACCATTATTATCACTAACAGTATAAGTTATTGTGGCGAGTCCATTGGCGTTGGCAGCTGGGGTGTATTGAATTTGATTGCCAACTACTGAAACCGTACCAATGTCAGCTGAGGCTGCACTTATTGTTAGGCTGTCGCCGTCTTCATCTGAGTCATTTGCTAATACGTTTATTAATATTGGCGCTGCATCTTCAGCCATGGTCGCGGTATCACTATTAGCAACAGGTGCGTCGTTCACTGCAGTTATCGTAATAGTAACCGTAGCGGTATTCGTTCCACCATTATTATCACTAACAGTATAAGTAACTGTTGCTAAGCCGTTGCTATCGGCTG
>NZ_AUTP01000324.1:0-132625 GCF_000498075.1 Pseudoalteromonas sp. TAB23 | reverse complement strand
CGGCGCGAGGTTTGTAACCTAGTGGGCTAAGTAAAAACCGAGCAACAAAGAGTTAATCGTCCCTAGAAAGAACCCAAAGGGCAGCGCATGTTTGGTATTTATGCTGCGTTATCGCCTATTCATGGGGAATAACCACACTACATAGGCTCCGCCTTGCCTAAAAACCAAACATACTGCTGCAAATTCACCCACCAAAGATCAACACGCCCTAATAATTACCAAATAACATTGGTACAGTCCTTGCTCTACCTAGTTAATAGCTAACGTTTAATTGGAGTAAAAGTATGAAGTCGTTTTTATTATTGGCATTTGCAGGGTTAAGTGCAACGGCATTATTAACCTTCTCCCCTTTTACTAAAGCGCAGTGGTATGAATCAACAGGCCATGCGAACGTTCAAAATGGTGATACGAGCGCAGCTAAATCTGCCGCTATAAAAGATGCGATTACACAAGCGCTAGTGTTCTCTGGCGCACGGGTTAGCTCTGTACAAACCTTAGTAGATGGCGTGTTAATGCAAGATCAGCTAAAAATTAGCAGCCACGGCGAAATTCAAAAAATTGAACTGATCAGCGAAAATAAATACGACAATAAATTTGCGATTACATTACGACTCGATATTTTTTCTCAAACAGAGCAATGCCCACAAAATAGTTTTAATAAGTTTGTGGCCGTTACACAAAGCCAACTTGTTCATCGTGAACACGCCAAAATGGGTCAAATATTTGACGTAAGCAAAGCGATTAGCAAAAATATTTTTACTTCCCTGCAAAAATCAAAAATGAGCGCAGTACCTATTGCTTACTATAATAATGCAATAAGCGTTGATAAATACTTTTCGCAGCAGCACGACTATTCAAACGCTCAATTAGAAGAAATATCTTCGCGAAGTAACGCTCAATATGTTCTGCTTAGCCAAATAACCAGCCTTTCGACTAGCGACAAACTCAATAACGATTATGCATTTTGGCAAGACGAGGCGTATGAGCGCAGTTACAACATTGAGTTTGCACTGTTTGATGGCACTACCTATGAGCAACTTTGGCAAAATAGTTACCATACTCAAGCAATTTGGCCATTTGAAAAAACAACCATAGTTGATGTTAATAGTGATAGATTTTGGCAATCGCCTTATGGGCAAAGCATAACCGATATCAACCAATCAGTAAGTTATGACATTCAAGCAGCTATGGCGTGTTTACCTACTCAAGGTAAAATAATGCATATGGAAAATAGCAAAATCGTTATTAACTTAGGTAAAGCTCATGGGTTAAAAAAAGGCCAAATGCTAAGCATTGCGCACCATAACTATTTAACCGACGCGGCAGGTAATGTTATGCCACACACCATCACCACGCTTAATAAAATTCGCGTAGAGCAGCTTTATCAGCAAACTGCAGTAGCTGTCAGTATTGATGACAAACCACTACCTGGCGTGCAAATTAACGATGTTGTAGAAATAATCAGCCAAGATCTTTAGAGTTTTTTACTCAATTTAGCTTTTAAATTAGGGTGAGCCGATAACCACTCGCCCAATTGTTCTACACCAGATAAATGCGGATAATGCTTTCTGCATGCAAACACCACATTACGCTGCTGATTAGGAAATATAGGCAAGTAATCAATCCCTACACGGTCGGTACATGCCAACTTTGGTACAAATGTAATACCGTCATCCATAGCCACTAACGCTAATAATGTTTCTAAACTATTACCTTTATACTGGTTAGATACATCGACTCCTGCAGAAAAACAAAACTTTTGGGCTTGATCTTTAAAGCAATGGCCATCACTTAACATTAATAGGCTGCATCCTTGAAGATCGCTCAGCGCTACTTTTTTATGCTTAGACAGCGCGTTATCGTGTGATACCGCCACTA
This sequence comes from Pseudoalteromonas sp. TAB23, assembly GCF_000498075.1. NCBI lineage: Bacteria > Pseudomonadati > Pseudomonadota > Gammaproteobacteria > Alteromonadales > Pseudoalteromonadaceae > Pseudoalteromonas > Pseudoalteromonas sp. TAB23. The sequence goes on along the minus strand of NZ_AUTP01000324.1, from coordinate 130,747 downwards.
AAAAATCTTCTTTGTATAAAGCAACCGTATGGTAATTAATAAGCTCTGGCACATCGGCTAAAATAGCAAAGTCGAGTTCACCCTTGTTTAAAGCTTCTAAAATTGTTGCTGTTTGCATCTCAATAAACGAAAACTGGCTATCAATAAATGCCGCTTTCATCGATGTTAATAACGCAGGCAACAAGTAAGGCGCAATGGTAGGAATAATACCAATAGTTAATTTACCTTGTAGAGGCTCGTTAGAAGTAGCAGCAAGTTCTTTGAGTATTTGCGTTTGTTCTAAAATAATCTCTATTTGCGTCAACAAACGTTCACCTTTTGCTGTTAAGGTAACTTGCTTGGTTGAGCGATCAAACAAAGTAACGCCAAGCTCATTTTCGAGTTTTTTTACTTGACCACTTAATGTAGGCTGACTAACAAAACATGCATCGGCAGCTTTGCGAAAATGTTTATATTGCGCTATTGCTTTTACATATTCAAAATCTTTTAAGTTCATATTCAGCTCTACGTGATAGTTTATAACTATCAGTTTAATACAAACAAACGATTGGAACTATATTTAATTATTCACCATAATGGCTATCAACAAATCAAGAGGAACAAAAATTATGTTAAACAATATCGAAGGTCAAACAATCCCAAGTGTTACATTTGCAACTCGTCAAAATAACGATTGGAAATCAGTAACAACAGATGACATTTTTAAAGGTAAAACTGTTGTAGTGTTTTCACTACCAGGTGCATTCACACCAACATGTTCATCAACTCACTTACCACGTTACAACGAATTAGCAGGCGTACTTAAGCAAAACGGCGTTGACGAAATTGTATGTTTATCAGTAAACGATACCTTTGTAATGAACGCATGGGCTGAACATCAAGAAGCGCAAAACATTACTTTATTACCAGACGGCAACGGCGAATTTACTGACGGCATGGGCATGTTAGTAGACAAGAACGACCTAGGCTTTGGTAAGCGCAGCTGGAGATACTCTATGCTTGTTAAAGATGGCGTGATTGACAAAATGTTCATCGAACCAGATTTACCAGGTGACCCGTTTGAAGTATCTGACGCAGACACAATGCTTGATTACATCAACCCTAAGCAAGCTAAACCAGAACCAGTAAGCATCTTTACTAAACCTGGCTGTCCTTTCTGTAAAAAAGCAAAAGAGCTTCTTGCAGAAAAAGGCTTCGCATATGAAGAGATTGTTATGGGTGCAGGCGCATCACTAACAAGCCTAAAAGCTGTATCTGGTCGTGACACTGTTCCACAAATATTCATTGGTGGTAAACACATCGGTGGTTCAGACGACTTAGAAAAATACTTTGCTTAATTAATAAGTAAATTAAATACCTAACGTTAGTAGGTAAAAAATAGGGGCTTTATGCCCCTATTTATTAGAGGAAAAAATACTATGAAAGAATTGCAAACCGATGTTGTTGTTATAGGCGCAGGCACTGCAGGTTTAAGTGCTTATCGTAATGCTAAACAGTTCACACAAAATGTATTAATGATCGAATCAGGCCCATACGGCACCACATGTGCACGTGTTGGTTGTATGCCAAGCAAGTTATTGATTGCAGCCGCCGAAGCCGCACACGCAATTGAAATGGCACCTGCATTTGGTGTTCATAGCTCAAAGCCTGTCATTGATGGCAAAGCAGTTATGGCACGCGTTAAAAGTGAACGAGATCGTTTTGTAGGATTCGTAGTAGAAGCCGTAGATGAATTACCAGAAGGTGATAAAATCCGTGGTTACGCTAAATTTTTAGACGCAAACCGCCTACAAATAGACGACCACACAATTATTACAGCAAAACGCTTTGTAATTGCCACCGGTTCACGCCCTTCATACCCTGGCGTATTTAATAACTTTGGCGACAAACTTATTATAAACGACGACGTATTTGATTGGGATGACCTACCAGAATCAGTCGCTGTATTTGGCCCTGGTGTAATAGGTCTTGAAATTGGCCAAGCACTTAGCCGACTAGGCGTAAATGTAAAACTATTTGGTGTAGGCGGCGCAATTGGCCCACTTACAGACCCAGTAGTAAAAGACTATGCAAATACTGTTTTTGCTGAAGAATTTTTTGTAGATACCGACTCAAACGTATCTGACATGATGCAAGTTGGCGACAAAGCACAGCTAACTTACACCGACAAACAAGGTGAAAAACACACCGAACAGTTTGACTACGTACTTGCAGCCACAGGCCGAGTACCTAACGTAGATAAACTAGGCCTTGAAAACACAGGCATTGAACTTGATGAACGCGGCGTACCGCACGCAGACACACATACAATGCAGTGTGGCGAGTCAAACATATTTATAGCAGGCGATGCGAGTAACATGCTCCCATTGTTACACGAAGCATCAGACCAAGGTGCTATTGCAGGTCAAAATGCCGGGCGCTTCCCAGATGTACGTATAGGTCTGCGCAGAGCTAAAATTGCAGCTGTATTTAGCGACCCACAAATAGCAATGGTAGGCGAAAGCTACAAGCAAATTACTGACCGATTAGGCCCATGCGGTTGTTTTGAAGTAGGCGAAGTCAGCTTTGAAAACCAAGGTCGTAGCCGAGTAATGCTTAAAAACAAAGGTTATATGCGTGTATATGCGGAGCAAGGCACAGGCTTATTTTTAGGTGCAGAATTTATTGGCCCACAAGCCGAACACATCGCTCACTTACTAGCATGGGCTGTACAAAACAAAATGACCGTACCAGAAATGCTTGATATGCCATTTTACCACCCAGTAATTGAAGAAGGGTTACGTACCGCCCTTCGCGACTTAAATGCCAAACTTAAATTTGGCCCAGACATTGTAAATTCATGTATGGAATGTGGTCCAGGCGCATAACCTATTTACTACACATACAAACTTGCTAAGTAAAAGCCAAAACTAACGTTTTGGCTTTTTTATAATTTTTTTAAGCTGACCTCTCAAAAAAAAATTTAGCTGTTACACTTAATTGATAATTCAATTAAAAAGATGGAATAGCTATGCCCAATAATAAATTTAGACTAGTCACTCGCAGCGATTTTGATGGCTTAGTTTGTGCCGTATTGCTTAAAGACTTAGACCTAATTGACGATATTTTGTTTGTTCATCCAAAAGACATGCAAGATGGCAAAATAGACATTACCGAAAACGACATTACCACCAACCTCCCCTACGTTGCAGGTTGTCACATCGCATTCGATCATCACCTTAGCGAAACCGTTCGTAACTCAAGCGACATAAAAAATCATATTATTGATCCAGAAGCCCCATCAGCAGCTCGCGTAGTTTATGACTATTATGGCGGCGCTGAAAAACTTCCAAATATTTCTGTTGAAATGATGGACGCGGTAGATAAAGGCGATGCTGCTCAGTTTTCAAAAGACGAAATATTAAACCCAACCGATTGGGTCTTAATGAACTTTATTATGGATGCGCGAACTGGCCTTGGTCGTTTTCGCGAGTTTAAAATTTCAAATTACCAATTAATGATGAAACTGATTGATGCGTGTAAAGATCAGAGCATCGAAGAAATCCTACAAATGGAAGACGTAGCCGAGCGTGTTGCTTTATATAACGAGCATAACGAAAAAGCTAAAGAGCAAATTTCTCAATGCGCTACCGTCCATAAAAACTTAGTGGTCCTTGATTTAACCCAAGAAGAAACAATTTACGCCACAAACCGATTTGTTATTTATGCAATGTACCCCGACTGCAATATCTCGATTCATAAAATGTGGGGCCTTAAAAAACAAAACGTAGTGTATGCCGTTGGCAAATCAATCACTAACCGCAGCTCAAACACGAATGTTGGCGAACTGTGCCTTAAATATGGCGGTGGTGGTCATTTAAATGCAGGTACTTGCCAAGTAGAAACAAGTAAATCTGAAGCCGTACTTAGTGAGCTAATCGATACGATTACAAGTGATGGCTAGGATTTAATATTTCATTATGTAAAAGCGAGTAAATTAACGTTTACTCGCTTTTTTTGTGCAACAAACTATTTTAGCTAAAGTCATAAAGACTATGAGCTATAAAGTCATTATCTGACTTAGTCGCGCCCTTCTTTACAAACCTTTATTACAATAAAGCATTTTATGCGCTGATTGCCATTAGTAAATTAACCAACCTAAACTTACGAGACTAGCAGTCGTCTATACATAATTCCGTTCATTAGTGCATTACTTTTCACAGTTCCGAACTTTATTGAAAATAAATTGGTTAACCAAAAAAAAATCAAAGTTTTTTTCTAACTATAAGAAAAATAAAGCCAATAATAAGAAAAAATATAAGTTGCAAAATTGTAAATATAAAAATAACATATTGGATAGTAAGAAGCCAAAATAAAACCTTACCAATTTTAAAACCAATTAACTAGCAAGCCTTAATAAATAAGAGCAGAGGCTTACTACTTTTACATGGAAGAACATAATGCAACAAAGATATATAACACCAATGATTAAAGCATCTGCTGTAGCTATTACTTTATTAAGCTTTACACCTAGTAAAGCATTAGCATCGTGTAACTACAGTGGTAACGCCCCTAGCGGCTCTTACGCACCTGGATATGTTTCTGGCAATCAACGTACAGAAGTACAAAAAGCTAAGTTACAGGTTGGTCCAAGCTCAACAACTTGCTACTCACAAAGCCAAATTAAAAACAGCAGTTCGAAAAACGACCATTTTTATACAACTTCAGATGGCTCCGTTCTTTACTTTTATGAATCGGGTGATAGTAATAGATCAGAGCTTCGTGAGGAACGCGAGTTTAAAATTAGCGAAAATACATCATCAAGCCGCTACATCCGAATTAATTCAAAGTTTGTATCTAAATCATCAAACCTAGGAAAAGCCATTTTTGCACAAGTGCACGTAGATGAAAGCGGACAAAAAGGGCCACTAGCCGCACTTAAGTGGGCTGCAGCTGGCGAACAAAAAGATGCATACAACAACTCGCCTGAAGGGATCTACCTTTCACTTCGCAGAACCATGAACTGCTCAGGAACTGATTGTTTCACACATATTTATGTAGGCAATTACGACGAAACATTTAAAACTTATAGACTAGGTTTATTTAACGGAAAGTTAAGATTGAAGGTTAACGACTCATATATTAACTTGCCACGTAAAGATATTTACGATGAAGACGGTGATGGCAATAAATCAGAAGTAAAAACTGGAAGCTCTATCGATTTAAGAAATAACGCTGACTGGAAAGATAAAAAACTCTACCTCAAAACAGGTGTTTACATAAACACAGATGGTAGCGCAAAAGTAGCAACTAAAAACTTAAAGTTTTATTAAGCGTTAGTTATATGTATAGCTCGTCAAATATACGACGAGCTTTACTTAGCGCTAATATAAATAAATTATGAATAAGCACAATCATGACAAAAAGCAAAAACAAAGCAACAAAATGGCAAAGTAAATCGACTACATTAACGTTGATGGCCCTCGCTTTTCTATGTGGTTATTCTACTGCTTTATTAGATGTATTTGACTCATTTACGGGAGAAGTTGAATCGTATGAAGTAAAAAACATTCAACAACTCACACTTACTAACCACGAAAAATTAGATACTCGCCTAGCTAATAAAAACCTAAACAAGCCGCCAGAAAGCAAAATAAAGGTTATTCCAAACCATACCAACGAAAGTTTTGTTAACCCTGTTGAGGCTCACTTTCAAAGCAGTGACACCTACGATGCCATATCAATATTAAACAAAGTGATTATATTATCTGAAATGGGGAATTATGCTGACCAAGGTGAAATAGCAGAAGCGCTCGATTCATTTAAAAACTTACTCGTCACCTCTGCCGATGAACAAGCTAACTTAATTGATCATATGAGGACACTCAGTTTTGAGTCAAAAGAATTTCATCATATTGTATCTATTTTACAAGAACTACCTGAACACCAAGGTAGCCTTGCCTTAACGAATGTTGCGCTTGAGCTTAGTCAAAATGATGATATTAAATCACAAGAACAGTTCTTATTACTTGCCGCAAACCTAAATAATAATATTGAAAATCCACGTATTCAAACTGCCCTTGCTGATGTCGCAATTTACGCTGAAGACTCTGAGCACATTGTTTTAGATGCATTAACTTTATTAAAACCTTTTCATATGGATAACTACGAAAAAGAGCAAATATTAACGCGAATAAATAACCTATTAGCGACTAGCAATACTACTAACCGCAGCCAACTTATTAATAACGCATTAAAATTTAGCAACAACGAAGAACGCGAGCATATGGCAAGCCAATTTATAGATTCTAACTATGATATTGAAACACGCCATGAGATTTTAAGTGGGCTTCACACTGGCATTGTACCTCGCTCAAATCAGCTCAAAGAACTGTTATTAAACATAGCTAGTAATCAATCAGACCCGCTAAACCAGGCAGCACAAAGCACGCTAAAAGAGTTGTTTTATATTACCTACCAAGAATATAAACAAATTAAAAATTAAGCAGGCAAATACTAATGTCTACAAAACCATTGCAATGGTGAACTAATACTCAAAGTAAAAGGCTTGTGGTTCGCGGGTAAAACCGCTTGTAAAAAGGTAATAGCACAAGACACTATTCATGGAAGGTCGAAAAAGCATAACCTAAAGCTATAACGTATTAGCTAAAGCTATCTCTTTTAAATAAAATTGCAGTTAAACACAGCATTTCAAATAGCCAAAGCGACTAAGAGAGCTTTAGCTCATCTCAAACAACAAGAAAAAGCCAAAATCACCTATAGGTAGCTACTTGCCAGAATGGCAAAAAGGCTTTTACTTGGAGTTCTGTATATAACTGTACTAAGTAATATAAAAACGCGGTTACTTCATTGTCAGCTTAGAGCTATAAGGTGATATTCTATAAATTCATTTTTTAAATAATATAAATTAAATAGAAAGAGAATAAACACGGAGTAATGTAGAGATAGTTTGACAGCAATGCGTGTCGGTTAATAAGTTTTATTAAACTTGAGTACTAAAAGTGGAGACTAAAGAGCACATATTACGTGCAGTTTAAAAACAAAAAACTGACATAACAGTCAGTTTTTAAAATAAATATAAAGCTATTAATTTATTGTGGGTTCAGGATCGCTTTTTTTGCTTTACCAGCTCTAATCGCAATATCACAAGCTTTTGATAGCTTACGCATAGCTTCAACTTTACGTTGATTAGTCACTTCATTTCTTTTTGAACGCATAATCTACTCCGTCATTACCAAAACCACACCATGGTTCATATTCTAGTCGATAAACATACCGCTTTGCAAGCAAATTGTAAAATGAGACAAGTCTTTTGTCTGCGGCTGACNGACGCAGTGTAAGCCGTAGCCTCGTTATCTATAGAGTGAGATAATATTAACCCAGAAATAACCCTACCTAGCAAGTTTAGTTGCTTTCTTGTAGCTGGTTCCTTTGGTCGCTCAAATGGAGTTTCATTTTCAATATTAGATTTAAGATCAAACTTAATCTCATAGCAATTTTCGTCGAGTTCCATCCCTATTAACGATTCGGTTTCTTTAAGTCTTTCTGCACTAAAATCACTTTCAGTCGAGGGAAGTATATATACTGTGTACTCATCACCCATGATATTACATTCGAGCTTGCTTACAGTATAGCCTAAATCAACTTCGATGAACTCAACCTGTGGCAAATTATTATGATCAAGAGCTCTAAAAGTATCTACAACATCACCTAGAACCGTGTCAGTACTAGTTTCATTATTGGGTACCACATTGTAGTTTAAAAACCTTGCTCCACTTGAAAGTACATTGTCTTCAATAGCAGCTAATGGAAAACCTGTATTGCTGACACCCAACACAATTAAAATATCATTTGGTTCCCATTTTAAATCACAAGGATCTATGCTTGGAATATCTTTAAAACTAACAATACTATTTGGTTCAGTAATAGAGCCGTGTATATGTATAGCACTTCCACCTGACTTTTCGATTAAATCATCAATATTAAGTGTGTAATGTTTAAACTCTACACCAATTGAATCACAGTATGTCTCAAGGTATTTACATTCATCGTGAGCTTTATTTGGCTTGAAGGCTGCATATCTATATCTAATACTCTCAATTAACTTCAATAATTCAGATTCATCAGCTACTTGAAACTGTTTATACTCAGGAGTTTCTTTGATGTTTTCATATAAAGGTAAACCCGAAGGAACAGAAAGTCCTGCACCTGATAAGATAACTACTTTCATAATTTGAATACACTATTGTTCATTCGAATTACCAATCCTCGGTTATTATTCTCATATCCATTAAAAAAAATACCACAACGGACAATTATGGTATTGGTAAACAATTATGCATCAAAGGCTTATAAATTCCAATAAACTAAATAAGCCTTCAAGTAGAAAAACTATTAACTTTACATCTGTACAAATGAACTCAACCAACTACTTTTACATTTATTAGGCACTCATAAATTAAATCACTATACAAAAATCAGCGGGGTATTAAGAAGGTATAAATAGGCTTTCTAAAATTATAACAATTCAATTTAGATTGCTATAAATGTGCTATAAAAAATTAAGAAAAAGGAATGTGATGCATAAACTATTGATTTAATTGGTAGCCCCTGCAAGAATCGAACTTGCAACTGCCCCTTAGGAGGGGGCCGTTATATCCATTTAACTAAGAGGCCACAAACAAGCTGTGTGCTTAGAGGTGTGAATTATAACGGCATCTGGTTTTTTATATCAAGCGACAACTGAACTTAATTGCTTGATAAGTATATATCTTCTTTATTTAGTACATAAATTGGGATTAGTTTTCGACTACTCGCGACGATTTTTTTTGTATGCGCGTTAATTACACGTGTATTTACAACAACAGCATCACTGCGATAAATTAATGTACCCGCTAATACATGGCTCGCCATTTGATCTTCGCTAAGCTTTTCAATATCGCGCGAAAAAGCAAAATCACCACGACTATTTACATCTATTGTTTGAGTGGTTTTAAAATCAACCACGCCATAACCAAACTTTTGTAACTGATGAATTAACGTTTCAGAAATTTGATTACCTAATTGATTACTTTTAGTAAGCGATGAGTCAAGATCGACCAAGGTAGTAACGGCAATATTAATATTGGCGTTGGTATCACTTTCAAACTCAAGCGTATCAACCAAATCAAGTGCCATTTGCTCTACATAGTTAGCAAGTGTTTTATGGTGCTGAAGTGGTGTAAATTGATTGCCGTTAGCATCATCTTGAGTTGATTTTTGCTCGGCTGTTTTAAGCATGCTTGCTAAGTCATAATTTACTTGTGTGGTTGAAGATGCATTCATTTCAGCACTTTCATTATTTTGAGTAAAGGCACAACCAGTTAAATTAGCTAAAGCAAAAAAAACGATAAAGCGGTTAAATAATTTACTATACATAATTATCTCACTTGCTTGCTTGTTTTAACATTATGCCATCAGTGCGATAGCTACTATTAAGCGCATCAACAACTGACTGTGGAATAAACCCTTGTGCAGAACCTACCACGGCCTTACTTTCTAGCCCAACAATACGTGCATTAACAAGTACACCACCTTGATGGTTTACAAGCGTACCGGCTAGTACATATTTAAAGTTTTGATCTTGATTTAGCTCTAAATAGTCGCGACTAAATACAAAGTCGCCTGTTGAGGTAACACGCATATAATCAGTTGTTTTAAAATCAATAACGGGTACACCAAAGCTGTGTAATTCATGCATGAAGCTTTCTGCAATTTGGTTTCCTAGTAAGCTACCATCGTTGTAGTCTTCATCTAAAAAAATAAAACTCGAAACAGCTAACGGTGTTTGTTCACTTACATACTGTAAGTTTTCAACCATGTCTTGCATTATGCCGCGCACATAATGGTTAATATTTTTGCGCATTGGCGGTGTTGCTTTTGTGTAGTTATCTTGTGGAGCCATTCCTGACTGAAATAAGTTATCGTCAGAAACAGGCGCTGCAACGTCGCGTTGGTTACTCACCAGTTGGTTGCTTTGCTCACTTTGTGGTGTTGTGGTGTCTGTATTCATTGTGCCTAGTATTTGAGAGCAACCAAAGCCCAGTGGTAAGCATAATGTAATTAATAGGTTTTTCATTTTGTGCTCCAAATTAGTATTCGCTTCGGTATAAAAGTCCGTCACGCTGCTGAATTTTCTCATTGCCCCACATTACATTAATTGGGATCTCGGTACTTCCCGCAGAGAGCACCTGTTTATTTTCTATATTCACAAGCCGTGCATTAACTATGTATGCATGCTGCTGACGAGTCACTGTTCCTGTGATAACTAAGTCAATATTTTGGCGATTACGTAATTTACTTAAATCGCGACTTAAAATACTGTCTGAGTTTTCTGATAAAGAGAGGTTATTCCCAAGTCTGTACTCAACGGTGTGATAACCCAGTTGAGTAAATTGTGTAAGCAGACTTTCTTGGATCTGCTGACTTAAGCCTGAGGCCTGCCCTGTCACTAATTTTGTATCTAGTGCATCTGCATAAAAGAAGCTACTAACGCCAACACGTGCATTAGCATTTAATGCTCCGTTTAGGTGGTTAAGTTGCGACGTTAAATTAACTACATAGTCATTAACCGTAAAAGGAGCCATGGCTGCTTTAGGTGCATCTGTAGGCACACTTGGTTCTGGCGGCGGCACCAAGTTACAAGCAGCTAAATTTAAAAATAATAAAGGCAGTAAAAGGCGCATAATTGCCATCCTCTTCAAAACATACTGAGGATGAAGCAATTTGTATGCCGACTTAACTATTGTGCGATAAAGGGCTGATCTACGTAATAGCTAACTAAACAATTTATATTTTGGCTCTTTAATTTTTGACAGTCAGCCATAGCGTTTTTTTTGTCTATGTATGCGCCTAGCTTTAAACGGTTATACATAACTCCTTTTACATTTATTGTTTCAACATTCATCACAAAGTTATCGCCTAGTAAGCTAGGAAGCTTTTTTTGTAGTTGCCTAAAAGCTAAAGAGAGTTGTTCTTTTTGCGTTATTGAAAGCACTTGTAAAGCAAATTTAGGATCAACTGGTTTTTTTAATTGTAAATTGGAGCGATTAATTTTGTTGGTATGAACGATTTCTGCTTTTATTACTGGTGCGTTTTTCTGCTCATTTTCTTTTGCAATTGTATTGAGTTGCGATATTAGTAAGCTTAAGTCTTCTTCAATAAGTAATAAACGCGCAAGTTCTGGCTTCATATTTTGCCACTGCTGGGAGCTTATTTTTAAAGTTTCAAGTTCTTGCTTTGTTATTTTTACGTAGCTTTTTTCGTCAGTTACGTTGGTCTGAGTAGCACTTCCATCAATTGCTTTATTATTTGCACAACCATAACTTAGCAACATTGCACTGATTAAAAATATACATTGAACTCTTTTCATCCTAATTCCTTTAATGGAGTATTTTATGTGTTTCAACAACACACTTTAATCCTTGCGCTTTTACTGAGTCGCATACAGAAATAAGCTCTGGCGAACTGTTTGTTGCGTACGCTAAGGCTAAAATAAATTTATTTTTAGCTTTATCATGCATATAAAAAGCTTCTTGCTGCTCTATTCGTGGTGCTATTAAACGGTAATAAATTTTTAAGATATTTAACGAACTAAAACTTCCTGCATTGGCAATGCTTCCAGTTGTTGCACTGAGCGCCTTTAACGTTAAATCAACGCCCATTACTACATCTCCTTGAGGCGATAAATTAACTGTTATATTTTGAGTGTTTTTTAGCTGCTTGCGTTGTTTATATTCATCATCAATTACTGCTTTATACTGCCCCGGTTTAAGGTCTGTAAATAAATAATAGCCATCATATGCTGCTTGAGTTTGTGCAACTTGATCCCCTTTCTCATTCAACAGCGCTATATTTGCAAAGGGTTGGATCTGTGTTGTATCACCTTTTTGTTGATAAACAACTCCCTCCACTTCACTTGCATTATTTAATGCGAAGTCCATATACTCTACAAAACCAGCCCTTGGGGTAATAGAAAAACCCTCGTTAGCTGGTATTAAAAACGGATCTTCAAAACTATTTCTATCAAGTATTATATCTGTTGTACGATTTGCTGGCATTGAAGTTAATAGCGCAACGCCATGTTCGTCTGTAATTGCTTGACGATAATTGTGAACGCCTTTTACTTTTACGCCGGCAACGCCGTGCTCATCATCATCCATAATACCGTTATTATTTTGATCTAAGAATACGCGTAACATTAAGCTACCCGTGTTAGTTAAGCTGCGCTTAGAGACAAAATATGTATTGTGTTCAACATCAAAACCTAAGCTAAAACGGCTATAAATACCGAGCCGCCAATCATCGTTACTGTTGTAGTTTAAGTTACTCGTTAAACTAAACTTGTCGCTTTGCCAATTGAGCCCTAATTCGGCCGATTGAATATTATTACGAAGTGAATCAGTTAAAGTAAGTTCCGCTTGTAAATCTCGGCCCAAGTTGCGGCTAAACTCAGCCTCGTAACTAACAAGCTCACTTACTGGCGATATACTATAATCTATACCAAACCTTGTGTAGGTTCTCCCAAAGCGCTTTTGAAAACGTGTTGTTCCAAAAGTACTCTTAGAGCTATCGTCTTGTTGCCACAGCAATTGGTTACTTAGTGCAAATCCTGAATATGAGTAGTTGAACTGGTTGCGTACTTGTTTAAAACGCCCTCTAATATCACTATCGTCATATAGGACGTTATTTTGATAAGAAAGGCGTCCATAGGTATTATTCATTAGCCCACCAGCTAAATTTATTTGGTAGCTGTTAAAATCTTGCTGCTGTTCGTCGGTACGATTTGTAGCGCTAAAAAGTAGTGATTGTTCGGCAATTTGAGTTCGGGCTGTAAATTCAAATTCTTGTTCATTGTTATTATTTTTTTCAACATTCGCATTTAATAATAATCGGTCAAATAAGCTTATGTTGGTACCAAATGCATACTTAAGTAGATCGTCATCTGTATTTTTTTGACCTGATGTAGCAGTGTATACAGATATATTATCTGTAAGCCCTTGCTCATATCTACCCGCAATTTGCCAACCCTGCCCCTGCGAGCTTGAAACATTGTTATTTAGTAACTGCTTGCCTTGTTCAGTAACCGACAATTCATAGTTACCTTGTCCCTGCTTAAGTTGATTTCCGTCCACAAAGTAATAATCACTTTTACGCTCAACTTGACCTTGAGGCCCATAAAAAATAAGCTCAAAATTATTAGCTCCAAATAATAGGTTTATATTATCAAAAATATAACGCCCATCTGCGAGGCTAAGCTGCTGGTCTATTAATATTTCATTACGATACAGCTCTACATCCCAACCTGGCTGTATAGCACCGCTTAAGTTAATTTGATTATTGACTATTTTTCTATTGGTTACATTATTAGAAACTTTAACACCTCGGGCATACTGACTACTGTAGCTATTACCAACTTGCGTGGCGATAACATCACCAAAAGATATTTCAGTAGGCATGAAGCCGTTTTTTATTTCTTTGTCTAAGTTTTGCTTTGTAAACGTTAACCTAGAGTTGGTAAGTAAGTCAGTACTTCGTCCAGACAAAAAATACTCTGCAGATAAATACGCAAAGTCTTGAGTGCCTAAAAGTGAATAGTTCGTAGAATGCCTATCATCGCTCGCGGTAAAATTTAGTTGTAAGTCGGCAACCGGAGAAGATAGCGCTTTATATGGGCTAGCTTTCCATGGCAGCGTAGGTGGCGATCTTTTGTTAGGTGATTTAAGGTTGCGCGACTGTCTGTATCTTTGTTGTTCAACCGGTAAGGGGCTCTCTGAGCTTATAAGTAATTCTAAATCTGGGTAATCAATATTAAACTCTAGATTTAAAGCATTATGTAAACTTTGAATATCTACATAAATATCATCTTCAATGGTAATTTGATTTTTTGCTAATAAGTAGCTCTGTGTAGGACTAGTAAATACAGCGGGTGTAACCGCTGCATTTAGAAAAAGAGGTTGTTGATTTGCTCCAACACCTTGAGCAATTCGATTGCTAGCATCAACATTCATTGCAAATTGTAGAATGTCAAATAAGTCGCTTAAACTAACTTGTACACTTTGCTCGCTTTTAATTGCTGCAACTTCACCTAAGTAGTATGAGTTTAAATAAAGCGAAAGTATTAATAACTCGCCTGTGGCGATTCGCTGTTGCTGATTTTCTTTGTTTTTATAATCAATTACTTCAACGGGCTTAGTTAGCTTTAGTTCAATTGCGCGTAGTGTTGTTAAAGCATCCCCTACGGAAGAATTAGGATTAGCGATTACACTATTACTAAGCAAACTACTTATGCTTAGTAATAGTGCATACAATAAATTATTTAGCGTCATTCACTGTTAAAACATTAAGTGATTGTGAAGTTAAAGGCAGAGTGTATTGTGCAAATGTAAGGTCTTTATATTCTTGACTGCCTTCATATTTAAAAATGACTTTTCCTGTTTTATCTAAATTTTTGTCACTAAATAAACTAAGGGTTACAAACGCATTATCCACTTCTGGATAAATACTTAAATTACCAATTTCTGCAATTTTAACTTGCTCGTTATTGCTATCAACAAAGTAAGCACTTAATTTACCGTAGCTACTAAACTTACCTTCTCGTTTTATATTCAATAAAAACTGAGGACGTTGATTGCTTTCATTTAGCACTAGTTGAGCTTGCTCTATGGCAACTTCTGGCTGTTTCATGTCTTTACGTAACAAAATAGGAATGCTGTAGCTCATAATCATATTAACTTTTATTGAGCTTGTTTTATTAGTATTTTCACCAGGCAATGCTTGAAATAGAAGATGAGAGCGGTACTCACCAGAAGCTAGGCCTTTAGGTTTACGTATTGCTATTTTTACTGTTTGTTTTTCACCAGGTGCTAAACGCATTTGTTTTGGTGACAAACGTGCCATTGAACTTAAACTTTCGCTTGTAGCCTCTGCCAACTGTATGTAGCCACCGCTAGGTTGCGCTTGCTTCTCACTCCATAAAACACGATATGTTTGATATTCATCACCTGTATTAATTACTGTAACTTTAGCGGTTCGTTGGCGTTCATCAAAACTAATACGGGTTGGAGAGATAAGTAAATTTGCGTATGCATTTTTTCCTAAAATACATACACTCAGTGCGAGCAGCACTACAACTTTATAAAGCATGTTTTTCCTTTAGTAATCAATCGTAATTTCTAATTGGGTGTCAGTAATAAAACTACCATCTAAGTAACTTTGGCTAGTCCCTGTCGTTATTAAACGGCCACCTACTTTGAGTAAAAGCTCTCCAAACTCATCGCTAGTTTGCGTTCTTGGTAAATCTACTAATACAACCGAAAACTTGGCACTATTAGCTCCTAGTGCTTCACTTTGCAATGTAGAGTCACTCGTTTTGTTAAACGATATTTGAGTAAGGGGAGGTAAATCGGTAAATAAAAGTTCTGCGGGATTACCCTCAGTTAATACGTAAATATTACCAAATGTGGTTGTTTCACCTTCATGGCTAATGGTTATAGAGCTTAAGGTATTATTTTGAGGGATAACTAAAGTGCCAAAATTAAGCGCTTCTTGTTGTATGCTTGCGCTATAGGCTTGCTCGCTAAACATTAACGAAAGCCAAGCAGAAACATACAAAAAGCGCATTGTTTGTTTAAACACTAATTAATATGACACTTCAATATTAAAGCTACCAGAATACTCACCATCAGGGTAATCCACACTTGATGCGTTTGATGAAGTAGAAAGAGTCGCGCCTATATTAAATGATACAGCGCCATCAACACCAGCCTGTAGGTTGGGCGTAGCACTTGTATATAATCCACCAGCATTAGTACCGCTCGTTATAAAGTAAGTCCAAGTACCTACAGTAAAATCAGGTTCATTCAACCCTTGACCAGCTAAAGGTTGTACTAAAGTATTTACTGGGTCGCTAATGGTTAAAATAGAATTTGGTACTACATCTGACACACTAAAAGCACCCGCTTCACCACCTTCAATTATTGATATAGTTGCCACATTACCAGCAGCGTCGTCTTGCGAGGTAACATTAGTTGCATCAGGATCAGGATTAATTGTAAGCGTAGCTTGCAGATTGCCTGTAGGATCTGAAATAGCACGAATAGTACCAAAATTTAAATCGTTATCTTTTGTGAGTACTACAGCATTTTGTACCGTTACTTTCGCTTCAAATGACTCTGTAGCAGCATAAGTGCTAAACGAGCTGACCACGGTGGCTACAGCTAATGCAGATAAATAAAACTTCATGCTAAATCCTTATAAGAAAATGGGCTTTATCAAATATTTGCCCAACTATAGTTAGTATCGACTATTAGTACAAATACTTTAATACTATATAAGTTTAAAAGGCCTAATTTATTAATTATATTGGCTTTCCGACAAAAGCAGCAATATTACATGCTTGATCAAGCTGATTAGCTAAATAACAAAACGCACTTACTTGAGCATCGTTTTTAAATGGACCTACACGTAATCCATACAAAGTCATATTATTATTTTTACGTTCAAACATAGTAAAATTAAATTGAGTAAATGCACTGGGGTATAATTGCTTAAGCCTTTCGACTCTTGCTTTAACAAGCTCTGGCTTTAAATACCAACCAAGCTGTGCTCCAATTTTAGTTTCATCTGTTAAGGTGAGTTCTGAATTTTGTAAGTTTGGTGTTTTTACTTCGGGAGTGTTATTTAGTGCCGTCGGTTCCAAATTCTGTGAAGGCTGATTACCATAGGTGATATCGGTTTTATTTTGCATGAGTAAAGGAGGGTTTTCAGTTAATTCACTTCGAGACGATAACGCCATAATTAACAGCTGTAAATCATCTTCCATAGCAGTTAAACGACCAATGCTTTCTTGCTGTAAGTGCCACTGCGAAACATACTCTTTTACTTGTTTATCAGTAATTAAAGAATGCTGCACGCTCTCGTTATTTACAGTTGCGCTGCTACATCCATATAAATAAAAAGATAAGAATAAAACTGATATTAAATGACAAGACTTAAAATACCGCATTGCAAAATGCACTCTACTAACCAAGATAATAAATCAAAGCAAATTTTGCGCCACTTTATAGCAACTTTTTAATTAAGTAGTCTATTTTGAGGTAAGAAAAGCCATATCGATAACAAGGCAAAATTTCATCATTTAGTTGGTATCACTAATTGTTGCTGCATTGCTCTAACTCCGGCATACATGCCGTCGTATATCAAAAATTATTAGCGAAGTTAGCGTCAGGTCTAATCCTTCAAATTGATTAGGTATTATTGTAGATTGATATTACATGCTGTGCGCTAAAGCTTTACTGGCTTATCAGTGTAGTTACTTACTATGCAATCGAGTTTGTACAGTTTGAATACGTCACAGTCTGCTTTTGCATTTTTAAAGTTTTGGTAAGAGCCAAGTTTCAGCCTGTAAAACATTTTGTCGTTTATTTTGGCGGTTTCTACGTTAGTCAATATTTTGTCTCTAAACAACGGCGCTGCTTTAGCATTTAGCTCTTGCCATGCTTTAGCCACACCTTGCTCGGAGTCAACCGAAGCTACTTGCAAAGCAAATACATGTTTAGGTGTATTTAATTTTACAGTTTGTTTTTTATCACTGTAGTTTTGTTTAGCTTGTTGGCGTGACTTAACATTGCGTGTGTTTCGTGGTGAGCGTACAGACTTGCTGCTGTACCCTTGATTAGACTGCGCAATAGCTTTGCTGTTTATAATATCAATATGATTTACGAGGTAAGTTATTTCTTTTTCTAATCTTAAAATTCGCTCTATGCCTTCACGAGCTTGTTGCCACTGCATTGCGGCATCTTTTAGCTGAGCAAGTTCAAGGGCTGTAATTGATACGTAGTCAGGCGAGTTACTTTGAGGTTGTTCATCAATGGTTTTTATTTCAGGCGAGACGCTGCATGCTGTACCAAATAAAAGCATTAGCAAGCTAAGTAAAAGCCCAATGTTATTTTTTTTATATATAAACATGTATTAGTTGTCCTGAAAGCAGTGTTTTTACACTACATTTCAGTTAAACATTCTCACAAGAAAGCGTTTAACTTTATTTAAGCTGTGAGCCATAAAACTAGCTCTTCGCATGCTTGTCAGTGTTTCGTAAAACACAACGTTGCATACTCCATCCCTTCCTTGAGAGCATTATTTAATACAAATTCAATGCCAATTAACACAAACTTTACAACATAAATAACAATATGTCTGTAATGACTTAAAAACTTTTATTTTAGAGCTATTCCTTTTCTAATTTTGATCCTGATAAAACTCATAAAAAAAGGCGCCGATATAGGCGCCTTTCATGTTTTCGTTAACTGTTAAATCAGTTTTTTGATAAATGATTTTAATTCATCGGCAAATTCATCGCGACGAAGTGCAAATTCAATCGTTGCCTTTAAGTAACCAATTTTACTTCCACAATCGTGGCTGCGGCCTTTTATAGCGTATGCATCTACTTTTTCGTGTTCCATTAACATCGCAATTGCGTCAGTTAATTGAATTTCGTCGCCTGCACCTTGCGGAGTTTTTGCAAGTAACGGCCAGATATTTTCGCTTAATACGTATCGACCCACTACAGCTAAGTTTGATGGAGCTTCATCTACTGGCGGCTTTTCTACCATATTAAATATTGGCGAGCTTTCACCTTGCTTTAAGTCAACATCACCTAAATCAACCACACCAAACTGGTTAACTTGTGCCATTGGTACTGGTTCTACCATAATTTGACTGTGCTTGGTTTTCTCAAAATTAGCGATCATTTCTGCTAAGTTATCTTTTTTAAGATCGCTCTCTACATCATCAATAATTACATCTGGTAAAATAACTACAAACGGTTCGTTACCAATAATAGGCGCTGCACAACTAATAGCGTGGCCTAAGCCTTTTGCTTCACCTTGGCGTACGTGAATAATGGTTACGTCTTTAGGGCAGATTGCTTGCACTTCGGCAAGTAATTGCCGCTTAACACGCTTTTCTAAAGTAGCTTCTAGTTCAAAACTTGTATCGAAGTGATTTTCGATTGAATTTTTACTTGAGTGCGTCACTAACACTATTTCTTTAATTCCTGCAGCAACGGCTTCGTTTACTACATATTGAATTAAAGGACGGTCTACCACTGGAAGCATTTCTTTAGGAATTGCTTTAGTGGCTGGTAACATACGAGTACCAAGGCCCGCTACTGGGATCACTGCTTTCATTTTATGTTTTCCTTAATCTTTTATTATACTGAAAATGGATATTGAATCGCTTCATGGCATTGATAGCCTGTTACTTCAAAGTCGTCTCGTGTTACCCACGTTTCTATGTCTTCTAATGATGTAATTTTTGGATTAATTTTTAACTGAGGTGACGCAAATGGCTCACGCGTTAACTGCACGTCTCGCATCAGTTCAAGTTGGTTTTCGTAAATATGTGCATTAGCAATTTTATGATACGCCTTACCCGCTTTGTGGCCGGTAATTTGAGCCACTAACGCAAGCAACACAAAACACTGAATTTGATTGAAATTAAGGCCAAGCGGTACATCACAGCTTCGCTGGTATGACGTTAAGTATAGCGTATCGCCAAGTAGTGAAAAAGTGTGCGTATGCATACACGGGCGCAAACAACCAAGCTCAAACTCACCTGGATTATAAAACGTGATTATTTCACCACGGTCATCAATGCCATTTTTTAAGTTATCAATAACTTTGGAAAGCTGATCAAGCGTTGAGCCATCTGGACGTTGCCAACCACGGCCTTGTACGCCATAAACACGCCCCATGTCATCCTCACCTTTACGGTTAGGGTTATTAAGCCATGCGTTGTTATCGTTCGCGTTGGCATCCCATGTTTTACAGCCAATCTCACGAAACTGCTCAGCGCTGTCGTAACCGCGTAAATATCCTAGTAACTCAGCAATCGCTGCTTTGTAGTAACTTTTGCGCGTCGTGATCATTGGAAACTTATTATTAGCCACATCGTATTCTAAATCGGCATTAATAACGGTTAAACAACGCGTACCTGTACGTTTGTTTTCGACCCACTGACCTTCGTCAACAATACGCTGACATAATTTTAAATATTGTTTCATACTTTTCTTATTATGCCTTAGCTGTTTTAACGTGTTCTGGTTGCTTATATGCCCAAATTAATAAGCCTAAACCACCCACTATCATAGGAAGTGAAAGTATTTGTCCCATTGAAATAAAGTCGGCAAATAAACCTAGTTGTGCATCGGGTTGGCGGAAATATTCAATACAGAATCTAAACACGCCGTAACCTAATAAAAATACACCGGCTACACTCCCTGCTGGACGTGGTTTTTTAATAAACCATTGCAGGATTAAAAACAGCACTAAGCCTTCAAAAAATGCTTCGTATAATTGCGATGGGTGACGCGCAAGCGGACCGCCCGTTGGAAATACTATTGCCCATGGCACGTCGGTAACTCGGCCCCATAACTCACCGTTTATAAAGTTGCCAATACGTCCGGCTAAAAGCCCTACAGGAACCAGTGGTGCAACAAAGTCGCCCACTTGAAGCAGTGACTTTTTACGCGTCCACGAAAAAATTGCGACGGCGGTTATAACGCCAAGTGTGCCACCATGGAACGACATACCGCCCTGATCTATTCTAAATAAATACAGTGGGTTTTCTATAAAATAACTAAACTGGTAAAACAATACGTAGCCAATACGCCCACCTAGTATTACCCCTAACATGCCGTAAAACAGTAAATCGCTTACTTGGTCTTTAGTCCAACCCGAATTTGGCTTTGACGCTTGACGATTAGCAAACCACATCGCAAATGCAAAACCTATTAAGTACATTAAGCCATACCAACGTACGCTTAGCGGTCCAACAGAAAAAATAATTGGATCAATTTGAGGAAACTCAAGTGCCATAAAAAATAAACCTTTAGCTAAAAACCATTTTAATTGCGATAACTACAAGCAGCACCGCGAAAACTTTCTTAATTGTATTAACAGGTAAATAGTGAGTTGCTTTGGCGCCAATGGGCGCAACAAACCACGAGGTAATAACAATCCCGAATAATGCAGGTAAATAAACAAACCCGGCAAAACCATGCTCTAAATCGGTAACATGCCAGCCTGCGCTGATGTAACCAATAGAGCCAAATAATGCAATAACAATTCCGCACGCTGCCGCGCAGCCAATTGCTTTTTTTATATCAACCGAAAAATAATTAAGCATCGGTACTATTAAAGCTCCGCCGCCAATCCCTATTAAACCTGATAACCCGCCCATTATTGCAGAAACGCCCCCTAAAATAGGACCAGCCGGCAACGGTTTTTCTGACATCGGTTTATTACGCGCGGAGAGCACCATTCTTGCTGCAATAAATACAGCACTTATAGCAAACACTGTACGTAATATTTGTTCAGGGATTAAACTTGCTGCAAAGCCACTAATAAGTGCACCTAAAGCCACACCCGACATAACCCACGGGGCGATTGCCCAAGGCACGTTATCATTTTTATGATGAGCCAGCGCTGAAGACGTTGAAGTAAATAAAATAGAAGCGAGTGAGGTTGCAATAGCAATTACTAATACATGATCAGTCGACGTTACATTAAATGAGAGTAGCAGAGTGCTTAGTACTGGAACGATAATTAAACCGCCGCCAATGCCTAGTAACCCAGCTAAAAACCCAACAATACAGCCTAGTAGTGCGCAGCTTGCGACTAACAAACCTAAGTCATACATAGTAATCTCAAATACCCTTTTAAGGTTTATATATTAAAGGATTATAAAACTAATAGCATCTGTGTATTGCAATTAATTAGGTGTACAAGCTTATTTGGGGGTGTAAAACAAATCACCTAATTTATGCTCTAGCATAAAGCTTCGCGTTAAACGTAGTACTTGTTTGGCTGTGGATTGCGCTAAACATTCACTTAATAGTTGTTCCATGTCACTGACATTTAAACGCCTAAGTACCCACTTCACTTTATTAAGCGATGATAAGTTCATACTAAGGCGTCTGTAACCCATGGCAATAAGCAAAATAGCACCTTCAGGATCGCCGCCTAGTTCACCACACAAACTAAATGGCAGTTCATATTGCTCACATTCGTGCGCCACTTTATTTAGTACTCTTAGTACACCTGGGTGATAAGGGTTAAAAAGTTCGGCTACACGTGCGTTAGCCCTGTCTACTGCTAATAAATACTGTGTTAAATCGTTACTACCTACTGAGCAAAAATCGACTTTTTTTGACCACTCAGGAAGCATAAATACACTTGAAGGTACTTCTAGCATTATACCTATGTCGGGTCTTTCTATGGTTTGCTCTGGGTATTTTTCACTTAACTCAAAATAAGCCTGTTCAAATAACGCAAGTGACTCATCAACTTCTTCAGTGCCACTGATCATAGGGAGCATTATTTTTAAATTACCCAAACCAATATTTGCTTTAAGCATCGCTTTTAGTTGATCTAAAAATAACTCTGGATGATCAAGGCTAATACGAATACCACGCCAACCTAAAAATGGGTTTTCTTCGGTAATATTAAAGTAATCAAGTACCTTATCGCCCCCAATATCCAATGTACGCATAACCACAGGATTAGGATGATAGCTAGTTAGTACTTCTCGGTACCAATTTTCTTGCTCTGATTGCGAAGGAAACTGACCCTTTTGCATAAACCACGCTTCGGTTCGATAAAGCCCCACACCGTCACAAATATGCGCGCTACTTTGCTCAGTATTAAGCTCAAGGCCTGCGTTTAATAATAAGCTAACATGTTCACCGTCAAGCGTAATTGATTCTGAGTCTTGCTCAGCTAAAAAGCGGTTATTAAGTAGGTTATCTTGATGCTGTAACTCAGTGTATTCGTCCATCAGCATTTGTGAAGGCGATATATATAAACGCCCAGCAAATGCATCTAAAATCATCGGTTTGCCATTAAACTGCAGTAGAGGTAAATCTTCTATACCCCAAATGGCAGGGATCCCCATCGCACGCGTTAATATAGAAGCATGGCTATTTGCAGAGCCATTTACGCTTACAACGCCTGTTAAGTGACCTTTTGGCACTTCAGCAAGCATGGCGGGTGTTAAGGTATTAGCAATTAAAATAGTGTTGGCCGGATAATTTTTAACAGCGTGCTCGGTATTTACAAGGTGGTGTAATACGCGAAGACCAATGTCTTTAACGTCAACAGCACGCTCTTTTATATAAGGGTCTTGCATGGCATTAAATTGAGATATTAAACGCTCTATTACAATTTTTAGGGCGCTTTTAGCACACCAGCCTTCTTGTAATTGCATTTCAACATTATGCCCTAAACTTTTAGCATCAAGCAGTTGTTGATACACATCAAATACCGCAAGAGCTTCGTGCGGAATAGAATCGCTTAGCGTCATCGATAGGGTATTAAATTCTTTGCGCGTTGCAGCTACAGCTTGAGTAAACAAACGACGCTGCTCAGTGACGTCACTGTCTTTTAAAAGCTCAATAGATTTAAAATCAAGTTTTGGTAATACAACAAATGCTTGTCCTATACCTATTCCTGGCGCGCTCGATACACCTTTTAAAACAGACGTTTGATGAGATGACTCATCTTGGCGTAGTATTTCTTTAATTTCAGCATGCGCTAACTGTGATGCAAGTTGAGCAGAAAGCGTTATTAAAAACGACTCTTCGTCTTGGCTAAATACACGTGCCATTTTTTGTTGGACAACAATAACGCCCAGTACTTTTTTTTGATGAACAACGGGTACAGATAAAAAAGCGTTGTAGCCTTCTTCGTTTACTTCGGGGGAGAGCTTAAAACGAGGATGCGATTTAGCAAATGCAATATTAATAGGTTCTTCGCGTTGCGCTACTAGGCCAACTAAACCTTCGGTAAAACCAATTCTAAACTTACCTACCGCATCGGGGTTTAGCCCTTCGGTTGCCATAAGTACAAAATTGTCCTGGCTGTAATCTGCAAAATAAATGGAGCAGCACTGGGTTTTCATGGCATCTTTAACCATTTGCACAAAGCACACTAATGCGCTGTCTAAATTCGCTTGTCGCGATACAGACTCCGCAATAGATCTCAGTGTAGCCAGCATGTCCTGCTCCTTTATTTTATACTTAACCTGAACTCTGGTTAAGAGATTTACTAACATATTGAATCATGGTGATATTTAACTTTATTTTCTCTAGCCAGAGATTTTCAGTGAAAACAAGGCGAACTTACGCGTCAATAGCTGGCCTATTGCAAGTAAATTCAACGTAGTTAGCGCTGAAAATAGCTGCTCGAGATAGATTTATTATCCAGAGTTCAGGTTACCTAGTTAACTACCTTTTACTTCGCCAATGATCTTTATGTTGTTCTCTCTTATTAAAAGGCATGGCGAAAGGAGCAAACTCTTTCATTACACGTCGATAAACATCCCGTTTAAACGATACAACCTGTCTTACAGGATACCAATAACTTACCCAGCGCCAATCATCAAACTCTGGATGATGGGTTTTAAGTAAATTTACATCTTCGTCTTTACAGCGTAATTTTAGTAAAAACCATTTTTGTTTTTGCCCAATACACACCGGACTAGAGTCTCGGCGGATTAATCGTTTGGGTAATTTATAGCGTAACCAATGTTTTGAGCTTGCGACTATTTCTACATCTTCTGGTCGCAACCCTACTTCTTCGTGTAATTCACGGTACATGGTTTGTTCTGCAGTTTCGCCATCATCAACACCACCTTGGGGAAATTGCCAAGAGTGTTGACCATAACGTCTGGCCCAAAAAACCTGTCCCTGATTATTGCAAATCACAATTCCGACATTGGCACGAAAACCTTCGGCATCAATCACCTTAGTGCCTCATTTGTAAGTCGATTTTTAATGATTGTTCCACATTAGCCGCAATACGGCAAATACTATTATACCCAACCCGATTAGTAAGCTAAGTTTGGGCTTTTAGTACATTGATAAATTAATGGAGAGTGGGTAAATATTTGGAAAATAACTTAATAAGGCTATTGCGGTTCTTGTTTTCCTCTAGTTACTCACAGTTTGTGCATAACTTTTGTAAAACACGCTCATTTTGCAAACAAATCCACAATATTAGATCTAAAAACTTGGCTTCTCCACAGATTCTGTGGATAAACATGTTCATATAGTTGTATTTATCCTTACAACTTTTAAATTGCTTAATCAAAACTGAATGTACAACATTAAAAAAACCAACTGAGTCAGTAACTTAAAGTAAAGCAGCTTAATTTCAATATGCTCAAAATTAACCCAAACAACAAGCGAGCAAAAAACACACAACTCTAGAGATATCCACGGCTTAGCCTATTTGCTATCATGGCTATGATATTTATACAACCGAAATTAAGAATACTGATTACGTTGAATTGACATTTATAATCGCAATAAAAAGTAGCTCAATAACAAAAAACTATCATATGCAGTTTCTCCGCATAAGTAATTTCAACGTAGTTAGTGAGTTATTAAACCTCTATAATATTCATATTTTAATAAAATTGGCATGACATGCGACCTACAAAACCACACTCAATTAACGATTTAATGCAACGCGTTAATAATATTGCCGGATTAACTCTAGGGCAGCTTGCTAACAAGTATAATTTTAAAACGCCAGATGATTTACTGCGCGAAAAAGGTTGGACTGGTCAGTTAATTGAATACGTACTAGGTGCTACTGCGGGCTCAAAACCACTTCCGGATTTTGAAGATTTAGGAATTGAGCTAAAAACACTCCCTATTTCCTATAAAGGTAGGCCACTTGAAACTACGTTTGTATCGGTTACACCTTTAATGAACGTTACAGGAATGACTTGGCATACCAGCTCTGTACGTAAAAAACTAAATCATGTTTTATGGCTGCCAATTTTAAGCGAACGTGATATTGCCCCGTTTGATAGAACCATCGGCAGCGGCTTTTTGTGGCAACCCTCACCTGAACAGGACGCTTTATTACAGCGCGACTGGGAAGAGCAAATGGAGCTAATTGCGCTAGGTAGAGTCGACGAAATATCAGGCCATTTAGGCGATGCGATGCAAATACGCCCTAAAGCTGCTCATAGTAAAATAGTGACTGATGCTATTGGTCCAAATGGGCAAATAATTAAAACCCTACCCCGTGGCTTTTACTTAAAAACCAGTTTTACAGGTGATATTTTAAAGCAGCAGTTTCAGCTTTAACTGTGTTATAAAATATTAATTGTTGAGCCATTTTGTGAGTACCCTCTTTTCGCACTGCGTGCGCGCCAGCAAGCTTAACGCTACAACTTATTCTCATCTCTTTGAAAAAGTATCAGGCATAAAAAATCCCCGCTTATGCGAGGATTTTATCATCTAAAATTAAAAATTAGATTCTATATAAAATAGAATTACTGACCTTTAACTTCTTTAAGACCGTTGTACGGTGCTTTATCACCTAATTGCTCTTCAATACGTAGCAATTGGTTGTACTTTGCAACACGGTCAGAACGGCTCAGTGAACCTGTTTTAATTTGACCTGCAGCAGTACCAACCGCTAAATCAGCAATTGTTGAATCTTCAGTTTCACCAGAACGGTGAGAAATAACAACAGTAAAACCAGCGTCTTTAGCCATTTTGATTGCAGCTAAAGTTTCAGTTAAAGAACCGATTTGGTTAAACTTAATTAAGATTGAGTTAGCAATACCGTTGTCGATACCACGTTTTAAAATCTTAGTATTTGTTACAAATAAATCATCACCTACTAATTGGATTTTATCACCCATTAGTTTAGTTTGATGTGCAAATCCATCCCAATCAGACTCATCAAGACCATCTTCAATAGAAACGATTGGGTACTGATTAGTAAGATCTTGTAAGAAGAAGTTAAATTCTTCAGAAGTGAATTTTTTGCCTTCACCCTTAAGGTCGTAGATGTTTGCTTCTTTGTCGTAGAACTCAGACGCAGCACAATCCATCGCTAAAGTAATATCTTTACCTAGCTCGTAACCTGCGTTTGCAACAGCTACTTTAATTGCAGCAAGAGCCGCTTCGTTAGATGCAAGGTTTGGTGCAAAACCACCTTCATCGCCAACCGCTGTTGAATGACCATCAGCTTTAAGTACTTTAGCAAGGCTATGGAATACTTCAGCACCCATACGTAGGCCTTCGCGGAAGTTTTTAGCGCCAACAGGTTGGATCATGAATTCTTGAATATCTACAGAGTTATCTGCATGTTCACCACCATTGATGATGTTCATCATTGGAAGTGGCATAGAGTAAACACCTGGCGTGCCGTTTAAGTCAGCGATATGTTCATAAAGCTCAACTTTTTTAGACTGTGCAGCTGCTTTCGCAGTTGCTAGTGATACAGCTAAGATTGCGTTTGCACCTAATTTTTCTTTATTTTCGGTACCGTCTAAATCTAGCATCACTTTATCTACAGCGCTTTGATCTAATGCACTTTGGCCTTTTAAAGCATCAGCAATTTCGTTATTGATATAACCAACTGCTTTTAATACACCTTTACCTAAGTAACGTGATTTATCACCGTCGCGTAACTCTAATGCTTCACGAGTACCAGTAGATGCGCCTGAAGGTGCTGCTGCACGACCCCAAGAGCCATCTGCTAAATGTACGTCTGCTTCAACAGTTGGGTTACCACGCGAGTCCATAATTTCGCGACCGATTACTTTTACGATTTCTGACATCTTGATTCCTCTATATTCCCAAAATGGTGAGTTCAGCTAACTTTACTACGTTTTATATAGCTTAGTCAGCCCTTAAAACAAAAAAGCCGTGCAATATGCACGGCTTTTAAAATTACGAATTCGCTTTTTGGTGGATATGCGCGGCTGCTACAAACCCTTCAAATAACGGATGACCATCACGTGGAGTTGACGTGAATTCCGGGTGGAACTGCGCGGCAATAAACCATGGGTGATCTTTATTTTCGATAATTTCTACCAGTTTTTTATCTTCTGATAAACCAGTAAAGCTTAAGCCTGCTTTTTCAAGTATTTCTACAAAGTTATTATTTACTTCGTAGCGATGACGATGACGTTCAACAATTTCGTCGCTGCCATATACTTCGCGTACTTTAGAACCTGGCGTTAAATGACATTTTTGTGCGCCTAAACGCATAGTGCCACCTAAATCAGATTTTTCGCTACGTGTTTCAACATTACCTTCAGCATCTAGCCATTCAGTAATTAAGCCAACTACTGGCGCTTCTGAATTTGCATTAAACTCTGTAGAGTTTGCATCCGTTAAGCCTGCAACATTACGTGCATATTCAATTAATGCTACTTGCATACCTAAACAAATACCTAGGTATGGTACTTTATTTTCACGTGCGTATTTAGCCGCTAAGATTTTACCCTCAACACCACGTCCGCCAAATCCACCTGGTACTAAAATAGCATCTAAGTGTGAAAGTAATTCAACACCTTTGTTTTCTAAATCTTGTGAATCTACGTATTGAATATTAATTGTTAAACGGTTTTTAAGGCCCGCATGCTTTAATGCTTCGTTAACCGATTTGTACGCATCTGGTAATTCAGTGTATTTACCAACCATACCAATTGTCACTTCACCCGTTGGGTTAGACTCTTGATAAAGTACTTGTTCCCACTCAGCTAAATCAGCTTCTGGTGGATCTAAGTGAAAACGACGACATACGAAGTTATCTAATTCTTGCGTTTTTAATAGCGCTGGAATTTTATAAATGCTGTCTACGTCAGGTAATGAAATAACCGCTTTTTCTTCTACGTTTGTGAATAATGAGATTTTTGCACGCTCATTATTAGGTAGTTTACGGTCTGAACGACAAATAAGAATATCTGGCTGAATACCTACTGAGCGTAACTCTTTAACAGAGTGCTGAGTTGGTTTTGTTTTAACTTCACCTGCAGGGCCTAAAAATGGCACTAACGTTAAGTGAATAAATAGCGCGCGTTCGCGGCCAATTTCAGTTCCCATCTGACGAATTGCTTCAATAAACGGTTGTGATTCTATATCACCTACAGTGCCGCCAATTTCTACAATAGCAATATCATAACCTTCAGCACCGTCGTATACACGTTGCTTAATATCGTTAGTGATATGTGGAATAACCTGAATAGTAGCGCCTAGGTATTCACCACGGCGCTCACGACGTAATACGTCTTCATATACACGGCCTTGTGTGAAGTTATTACGACTAGTCATTTTGGTACGAATAAAACGCTCGTAGTGACCTAAATCAAGGTCAGTTTCTGCGCCGTCTTCTGTAACGTAAACTTCACCGTGTTGAATTGGGCTCATTGTGCCTGGGTCAACGTTGATGTAAGGATCCAGCTTTAAAATGGTAACATTTAAACCACGGGCTTCTAAAATAGCGGCCANCCGCCAGTAACGAAGATAAATTTTGTACTCATGCGAACCCTAGAATATCAGGAATTAAAAGGAATATAACACCCAAAGAAGAGCCTAAGGGTATATCATCAAGACGGGGCGAAATTGTACCAAAACACTGCTTATCAATCCAGCTAAAATTAGCTAATGCGCGCACAAAAAATGTGCACTATTTAACATTAAGCCTATTTTACTTTTTTAATCGCATCCCATGCACTGTCCATTTCTTCAAAGGTTGCTGTATCTAAGCTTTTACCTTGCGCATGCAAATAGGCGTTTACCTTTTCAAAACGCGCTGAAAACTTATCATTAGCGCTACGAAGCAGTTGTTCGGGATCTCGTTTAACATGGCGTACAACATTAACAGTGGCAAAAAGTAAGTCGCCGAGCTCTTCCGCTGTATGATCAGATAACGGGTCTTGCTCAATCGCTTCTTTTACTTCAAGCACTTCTTCGCTCACTTTATCAAGTGCACCATGATACGTTGGCCAATCAAAACCAAGTGCGGCAACCCGTTGTTGAATTTTTTTGGCTTTACTTAAGCTTGGCATATTGGCAGGAATATCTTGCCAAAAAGAAGGTGATTCTGTTTGCGCTCTAGCACTGCGCTCTTGTGCTTTGATTGTTTGCCACTGGTGCGATAGCTGCTTATCTGTTAGCTCTTTTTTATCGCCAAATACATGCGGGTGACGACGTGTAAGCTTATCGTTTAATTGCTCTACTAGATCATTAAAATCAAATAGATTTTGCTCTTGTGCAAGCTGCGCATAAAAAATAATTTGAAATAACAAATCACCCAATTCACCTTTAAGCTCATCTAAGTTGCCTGACTCAATACAGTCGGCAACTTCGTATGCTTCTTCTAGTGTATGCGGCACAATAGATTTAAAATCTTGTTTGAGATCCCACGGGCAACCGCCCTTGGGATCTCGCAGTGTTTTCATTATGCTAAGAAGTTGTGTAAGCGCTGCATTATCATTCATGATTAATGACCACGCTTGGCATCGTGTACACCTTCAATTTGGTGTAACTTAGAAAGAACACGGTTAGTACCCGATAAGTCATGTACTTCTATTTGCATCGTAAATATAGCTAACTGATTATCTTCAACCGTATTTACGTTCATATTTAAAACATTTACTTTTTCGTTAGCAAGTACTGAGCTTATATCGCGTATTAGCCCTGAACGATCGGTTGCTTCTATTTTAATACTTAGTGCGTACGAGCCGTTGATATCATCAGACCAACTTACCGAAATAACACGCTCTGGATGCTGATTTTTTAAGTTATTAAACGAATCACAGTCTTCCTTATGAACACCTATTCCTCGACCTTGCGTTATATAACCTATTATCTCATCGCCAGGGACAGGACGACAGCATTTGGCTACATGGCTCATTAAGCTACCAACGCCATCAACCACTATGCCGTTTTTGTCACCGGTTACTTTGCTAGGCGCTTTAATACGAATAACCGGTTCATCTTCTGTCCGATCACTTACAAAGTTAAGCATTTGATTGAGACGTACATCACCCGCACCAATTGCAACCATTAAGTCATCAAGTTCTTTAAAGTTAAAACGCTTGATGGCTGGCTCTAAATCTTTGTATGTTAAATTAAGCTTTTGTAATTCACTGTCGAGAATTTCTTTCCCCGCACTTAAGTTTTTGTCGCGGTCGAGCTGTTTAAACCAGTGATGAATTTTGGCTCTAGCGCGCGATGACTTAATGTATCCTAATGACGGGTTTAACCAATCACGACTTGGATTTGGTTGTTTTTGGGTCAGTATTTCTACCTGATCCCCGGTTGTAAGTTGATGCGTGAACGGCACTATTTTGCCGAAAATTTTTGCGCCAATACAACGATGCCCTACATTTGAGTGAATGTAGTAAGCAAAATCAAGCGGTGTAGCGCCAAGTGGTAAATCGATAATATCGCCGCTTGGGGTAAATATGTATACGCGGTCTTCTACTACTTGGTTTTTAAGCTCTTCAGCTAAATCACCACCATCAACCACTTCTTCTTGCCATTGAAGTAACTTACGCAACCAGCTAATTTTTTGCTCATAACCCGAGCCGCGTCCCGGTAATGCACCTTCTTTGTACATCCAGTGTGCAGCCACACCCAACTCAGCATCTTGATGCATATCGCTGGTACGAATTTGTATTTCTACTGTTTTACCTTCAGGCCCAAATACTACGGTATGGATTGACTGATAGCCGTTTTGTTTTGGGGTTGCTACATAGTCGTCAAACTCTTTATTAAGATGACGCCAATTGGTGTGCACAATACCCAGCGCTCCATAACAATCTTGTAGGCGTTCAACGACGATACGCATTGCACGAATATCAAAAAGCTGATCAAACTCGTAGTTTTTTTGCTGCATTTTTTTATAAATGCTGTAAATGTGCTTGGGGCGGCCATAAACTTGGGCCTCTATGCCCGCTTCACTTAAACGGTTTTTTACTTGCTCAACCATATCTTCCATATAGGCTTCGCGCGTAAGACGTTTGTCGTCAAGTTGTTTGGCTATGCTTTTATAGGTGCCTGGGTGCAAATATCTAAACGATAAATCTTCCAGTTCCCACTTTAATTGCCCTATTCCTAATCTGTTTGCCAATGGTGCAAAAATATCAGCCGTTTCTTTAGCGGCAATGACGCGGTCTTCTTCATCCGCATTTTTTACATTACGTAAATGACATACCTGCTCGGCAAGCTTAATGACCACGGCGCGCACATCTTCAACCATGGTTAATAACATTTTTCGAATATTATCAACTTGCATAGTTCCTTTACCTTGATGCGATAAAGTACTAATAGTGGCCATTTGTGCAACCCCAGTTAACAGCATGGCTATATTACTACCAAGCTGCTCTTCTATGGTTTCTAGTGATATTAAATCGTTTAAAAAATACGGGGTTAAATACGCAGTAGCTAACGATTCGGGGTCGAGATTTAGCTCAGCTAAAATTTCAACCATTTCGATTGCAGTAGTTTGCCTGCTTTCATTATCACATTTTACGCAGAGCGCTTGCGCTTTAGTAAGTAGCTCTGTTTTTTCTTCAGACAAGGCAAGAAATGAAAGCCGAGTGCTAAAATCTGTTGTCTCATCTTGTTGATGTGATTGTCGTGTAGCTACCATAATGCGTTCTACCTCCGTTGAAATAACGCCATAGTTTCAATATGCCCTGTATAAGGAAACATATTCATTAGCCCAATTTTATTAAGATCAAAGCCAGCTTGTGAAATAATTGCGCTGTCACGGGCTAAAGTAACAGGGTCACAAGAGACATATAAAATAGTTTTAAACTGCTTTAAAGATAATTGCTCTAATACAGCCATTGCACCAGTCCTAGAAGGATCGAGTACAAGCACATCTAAGTTTTTACTAAACCATGTGGCGCTCTGTATGCTTTGCGTTAAATCAAAGCAATGAAACTGCGCATTGGTAATAGAGTTAGTTTGCGCATTTTGAGCAGCCATTGCAACCGCTGAAGTCACACCTTCTACGCCAATTACAGATTTTGCTTGTTTTGCCAGCACTAATGAGAAATTACCAATGCCACAAAATAAATCCAATAAATTTTCATCACCTTTTAAATCAAGCCAATTTGCAGCTTGCTTTAACATAGCTTCGTTAACTTGCGAATTTACCTGAATAAAATTACCTAAACCAAATTCAAATTTTAGATCAAATTCTTTAAGATAATAAAATGGCATGGCTAAGTGTGAATGTTCTATTGCATCGCTCTCGCTTTGCCATACAATTTTAAACTGCTGGCTTTTTGTTATGTGCTCAACCAAAGCCTTTGTATCATCATTAATTGCTTTAGTGTGACGAATAACAACAAAGTTTTGTTTATCACTTTGGCATAACTGTAAATGGCTTATACTGTGCAGTGCTTTGTGTTGATTAATTAAATCATCAAAAAGTGTAAAAACATCTGTAAATACTTCATCAAGTACTGCACATTTATTAATACTCACAATATTTTTTGAGCCACTTGCTCTGTAACCCACGCGCATTTTTTTTGCTGCTTTATCAAACATAACGGCTATGCGAGCGCTGCGTCTGTAATGCACAGGTTTACTTAATAATGGGGTTTGCCAGTTTAAGCTGTTTAATTTAGCAAACTTACTAAATAACTGAGTAACTGCAGTTTGTTTTTCTACAACTTGTTGGCTTACTTCTAAATGCTGTAATTGGCAACCACCACACTGATTATAGTGCTCACAAAAAGCATCTACTCTTGATTCACTCGCTTGAATAACTTTAGTTACTTTTGCACTACTGTATTTAGCTTTATCTTCGACGAGTGTTGCTTTGACTGTTTCGTTTGGTAATGCACCGCTTACAAAACATACTTTATTGTTATGTTTAGCAATGCCACGCCCTTGATGATCCATTCCCGTTATAGTCAATTCTAGTGTTTGTTGCTTTAACGGTTTTTTTTTCGCTTTAAAAATTTGCGCCATTAGGCATTACCTTAACTTTATTTATGAAGCACCTATATTTAGATGCTTTAGAATGCGTGTTGAACCGTATATACTCAAGTCATACTAATAACGATAAAACGCTCTCATTATGACCAAATTAGGCTTACGCGATTCTGTTTTAACACTGACCCTGATCCCAACGGTGATCATAGGATTACTACTTGGTGGCTATTTTACAATAAATCGTTACATTGAGCTTGATGAAATTTTATATCAGCAAGGCACTACTATTTCTGAGCCCCTTGCTATTGCGCTTGAGCAACCCATGCTCGAAAAAAACAAACAGCTATTGAATCGCCTTATAAGCTACACACATAACAAGCACTCCCCTACAATTAAGTCGATTGCAATTTTTGATAAAAATAATGCGCTATTAATGACCAGTAATTATCACCGCTCATTTGAAAAGTTAATTAGTCAAAAAACGCTCATAAATTTAAGAACCACCCATGTGCAAAAGTCAGATGAGCTTGTTACATTTTTCACACCCATTATTAACCATACTAGTCACGATTCTAAATGGGACCCATCGGCTTTTCAGTCATCTCTGGGCACCGTTATCATACAGCTAAACAAAGACCAAGCTGTTATAGGGCAACAACGTGCTTTATTAATTAGCGGTATTGTAATTATTTTATCATTGGTGTTTGCAGCTATTTTAGCTTTAAGGTTAAGCCGCATGTTTATGACGCCGCTTAATAAGTTAGTACTTGCAACCGACAAGTTAGTTGAAGGTAAAAGAAGTACTGGCCTTAACGACAACATGATTGGTGAGTTTGAGTTACTTCGAGAAGGCTTAAACACCATTGCTCACACTATGGTGATGCAAAAAGATGAAATGCAAAAAAATATTGATCAAGCAACAAGCGACTACCGCGAAACACTAGAGCAATACGAAACGTCAAATATAGAGCTCTCGTTTGCAAAAAAAGAAGCGCAAGATGCTAACCGTGTAAAATCAGACTTTTTAGCTAAAATGAGTCACGAGCTTCGTACTCCGTTAAACGGTGTTATTGGATTTACACGCCAGCTTTATAAAACACCACTAAACAAGCATCAAAAAGATTATCTCGATACTATTATGCTATCAGCAAATAGTTTAATGACTATTATTAGCGACATTCTAGACTTCTCCAAACTAGAAGCCGGTGCAATGGAGCTTGAGTCGATTCAGTTTCAACTTCGTGATGCTGTAAATGAAGTAATGACACTACTCGCTCCTAGCGCACACGATAAGCAATTAGAGCTATCCATTTACATTAACCAACAAGTACCGGATGACTTAACAGGCGATCCCACTCGCTTTAAACAAGTATTAATAAACCTATTAAGTAATGCGATTAAATTTACCGAAAAAGGCTCTATTAAGGTCGACATAAGCCATCGGTTACTCGACGACGAACGCACTTCTTTACTTGTCTCAGTAACTGATACTGGCGTGGGTATACCTATGGATAAGCAAGACTCTTTATTCACTCCATTTGGACAAGCAGACTCAAGCATTACACGTAAGTTTGGTGGTACAGGCCTTGGTCTTATTATTACCAAGCATATTGTTGAAGCAATGAGTGGCCGTATAACGTTAAATTCTGCGCCTGGTAACGGTACCTGTTTTACATTCAATAGTGTGTTTAGTTTGCCCAATCATGTATTTACTAACGACTTACCGACTAAATCGCTCATTGGTAAGCGTATTTTGTATTTAGAGCCACACGAGCATACACATCACGCTGTACTTTCGTTATTGACTCAGTGGGAATCAAGCGTAACGGCATGTTTTAACGAGACTAGCTTTTTAGACGCTATAAAAAATACTGAACATAAATATGATGTTTGCTTAATTGGCCATATGGCATCAGTTGATGATATGCAGCAACTAAAAAGCTATGTAAAAGCCGTGCGTGAATCTACTGATTACTTATATTTAATGCTTAATACTGTATCGCACAATATGCGAGAAGCCTTTATAGGTAGCGGTGCTGATGCGTGTTTAAGTAAACCACTTAATCACCGTAAGTTATGTGAAGTACTTGCTGCACCTTATAGGCTTGNCTGCCGTTAAAAGTATTGGTTGTTGATGATAACGATGCCAACTTAAAACTTCTCCATACTTTATTAAGTGAGCAGATTGAAGTAATAGAAACGGCACATAATGGTTCACAAGCATACAGCTTAAGTAAAAGTCATAAATACGACATAATTTTTATGGATATTCAGATGCCAATTATGGACGGTATAACCGCATGCAAGCTTATACAAGAATCATCACTTAATGAAGATACACCCATTATCGCTGTAACGGCACACGCCCTTCAAAGCGAAAAAGAGCAACTACTAAAAGATGGCTTTAAAGGCTATTTAACTAAGCCTATTGATGAAGATATGCTTAAACAAATTATTAGCGACCATAGTCCACAGACCCCAGTTAATCGCGATAAAGCTAAAACAGATACACCACAAAGTCCTGCACCATTTCAAAGTAGTCGAATTGATTGGGCACAAGCCCTGCAGCGTGCTGGAGGAAAGAGCGAGTTAGCGCTAGAGATGCTTAATATGCTACTTCTAAGCGTCCCTGAAACTCTTACATTGCTTGCTAAAGCGATAGAGAGTAATGATTGTCAGCAAGTCCTAAGTATTGTCCACAAGTTTCATGGCGCATGTTGTTACACTGGTGTACCAAAACTTAAATCACTCGCAGAAACAATTGAAACATCACTTAAAAATAAATGCTTGTTAGAGAATATTGAACCTGAATTATTTGAGTTACAGGACGAGCTTGAAAACTTACTTGCTGATGCAAGCGTAACTGAGCTACAAAGATAAGCTTTGAATTTTAGATACAAAAAAACGCGGTATTTACCGCGTTTTTTTTATTAAGCTTTTTAAATGCTTATGTAGATTCGTATTACATTCTTGCTTCAATCATTAATCGTTTCATATCGCGTACGGCTTTATCGAGTCCATCTATCGCTGCACGAGCAATAATAGCGTGGCCAATATTTAGCTCATAAATCTCAGGCATCGCGGCAATGGGTTTAACGTTATGGTAATGAAGACCATGGCCAGCGTTAACAATCAAACCTAAGCTTGCTGCGTATTTAACACCTTCACGAATATGCTCTAACTCTTTGTGTAAATCAGTATCATTTGTTGCATCAGCATATGCGCCTGTGTGTATTTCTACATAAGGAGCACCACATTCTTTGGCTGCATCTAACTGTGCTTTATCTGCATCAATAAATAGCGATACTTTAATACCCGCGTCGGTAAGCGTTTTTGTTGCGGCTTTAATTTTATCTATATTACCCGCTACATCTAAGCCGCCCTCGGTGGTTAACTCTTCGCGCTTTTCAGGTACTAAACACACGTACTCGGGTTTTACTTCAAGCGCTATCTGTATCATTTCATCGGTAACAGCGGTTTCAAGATTCATACGCGTTTGGATGGTTTTAGCCATCACATAAACGTCGCGATCTTGAATATGGCGTCTGTCTTCACGTAAGTGAATCGTAATACCGTCTGCGCCTGCATGCTCTGCTACACTGGCTGCATGGGCTGGATCTGGGTAACTTGTTCCACGCGCTTGACGAAGTGTTGCAATATGATCTACGTTTACACCCAAAAGAATATCTTTCATTTTCTTACCTGTAAAATTACGTTTATTGAGAGGCCATAAATAGCTCACGGCTTTTTAATGGTTTACTACCTAATAAGGGTTTTAATAAATAGCGACTTAATTGCTTTGCCATATATAGCACATCACTTTGGCTAAAGTCATGATTTGCTATGGCGTTGAGTTGTTTGCCACTAAATCCAGAACGCGTATCCTCTTGTACTAAAAAACCAAGTTCGGGGAAATAACTATACGTCTGCTTTTCATCTATTGGTTCACCACTGGCATCAAAACTAAAATCCACGCCATAACCGAGTAATTCCAATAATTGAAATTCGTACGAGCGAAGCACTTCTTGTAAATTGGCTCCGCTGTTTAGGTTTCCTAGGTGCGATTTATATAGCTCAAATACTTGTTCAATTGGCTCATTAACAGGAACGATGCGATTAGTTAGCTCATTCAAATAAAAACCACAATAAAGCTCATCACCTTTTAAAAAGTGCGGGTTACCATGCAGTTCAAACTTATTGATATATTTTAAATCGTACTTGCCACTGTAATTAACAAGGAGTGCCTGGAACGGCTGAAGTTGTGCTTTATGTTTAGTGGCCTGGCGACCACTAATTCGGGCCAGCATTCTTAACTGGCCAACGCCTTCTACAAGCATATCTAACATTACTTGGGAGTCACTATAAGGACGCCGATGTAATAAATACGCGGTGTAGAAGTCGCTATCCATTCACTAAGCTACTGCTTGGTTTAGTCTTCACTGTAACCTAAGCTTCTTAGTGCACGTTCATCATCAGCCCAACCCGACTTAACTTTAACCCAAAGCTCTAAAAATACTTTGTTATCAAGCATTTCTTCTATGTCTTTACGAGCTTCACGGCCAATGGTTTTTAGCTTTTCGCCTTTATTACCAATAACCATGCGTTTTTGTGTTTCGCGCTCAACAAGAATTAACCCATTGATGTGCCAAATACCGTTGTCTTGCCATTTAAACTGCTCAATTTCAACAGTCACAGAATACGGTAGTTCTTCACCCATAAAACGCATTAGCTTTTCACGGATAACTTCAGCTGCCATAAAGCGCATCGAACGGTCAGTTACATAATCTTCAGGAAAGTAAAATTCGCAAGGAGGTAAGCGTTTAGTTACTTCTGCTTTGATTAAATCAACGTTTTTACCTTGCGTTGCTGATACTGGCATAATTCCAACAAAATCAAACTTGTCACTTAACCACTTCATATGAGGCAATACAAGATCACGGTCTTTAACTTGGTCAATTTTATTAATAACCAATAATACAGGCTTACCACTTTGCGATACTTTATTAAGTACCATATCGTCATCTGCATTCCAATGAGTGCCTTCAACGACAAAAATAATAAGCTCTACATCGCCGATAGAACTAGACGCTGCTCGATTCATTAGACGGTTAATAGCACGCTTTTCTTCAACGTGTAAACCCGGTGTATCTATGTATACCGCTTGGTGTTTATCTACGGTATGAATACCCATAATACGATGACGTGTAGTTTGTGGTTTACGTGAGGTAATACTCACTTTTTGCTCAATGATTTCATTAAGCAAAGTCGATTTACCTACGTTTGGTCGACCGACAATCGCCACCATTCCACAAAATGTATCTACATCACGTTCATGAGGCTGTATTAAGGTATCAAGGTTCATTTTTAAGTATCTTCAATGCTTTTTCAGCAGCTTTTTGTTCGGCCTTACGGCGCGAGCTACCAACAGAAATTATGCTATCCATTCCATCAACAATACATTCAACCGTGAATGTTTGATTGTGTGCTTGGCCTTGTGTATCAACCACTGTGTAGCCCGGTAACGATAATTTACGGGCTTGTAAATACTCTTGCAGCAGGGTTTTAGGATCTTTCTGGTTAAGCCCTGGTGAAATAGCATCCAAACGTGATTGGTACCACGCCAATATAAGATCGCCACAACTGTCGATACCTGAATCTAAAAATGCAGCGCCTATAATCGCTTCTACTGCATCAGCAAGCGTTGACTCGCGACGAAAACCGCCACTTTTAAGCTCGCCCGGCCCTAAGCGTAAATAATCGCCTAGACCAAATTCAAGACCAAACTCGGCAAGTGTTTGACCACGCACAAGTGTTGAACGCATGCGGCTTAAATCGCCTTCACGCGCTTTAGGAAATTTGGCATAAAGTGCATTGGCAATCACAAAGCTTAAAATCGAGTCGCCTAAAAATTCTAGTCGCTCATTATGTTGGCCTTTGTGGCTGCGGTGCGTCATTGCTTGTTCAAGTAAACCTTGATCAGCGAATTCATAGCCAATTTTTTTATATAATTCTGTTACATTTTTTTTCATCGTTACTGAATATTACCTAGGCGTTCAAAGCGAACACCAGTTGGAACCCATCCTGGTAAAATATCATCAGGGCCATTCTCAAATTCAAAACTCATCCATATAAAGACAGCTTTACCCACCAAGTTTTCTTTTGGTACAAAGCCCCAAAAGCGACCATCTTGGCTGTTGTCGCGGTTATCACCCATCATAAAATAATGATCAGCAGGAACAGTCCATTCATCAGAAGGCGTGCCCGGTTGCTGATAGTAACGCCCTTTTCTTTCAGGCGCTTGTGGGTTGATTAATATATCATGCGTAACTGTTGTTAAATTTTCATTCACACGAGCTAGAAGCATTGGGCCTTGTTTAAATTCGTTATCATTAATTAGTTTAAAATCAATTTTATTGAATTCATTACATAAAAGCTCACCCTGTTGGGTTTCGCCTTCTTTACAGTTTGGCTGAATATATAAACGTTTATCACGATAAACAATTTTATCGCCAGGTAAACCAATCGTACGTTTAATATAGTCAACACTTTCATCTAAAGGGTATTTAAAAACAACAATATCACCACGTTTAGGCTCACCGACATCAACCAACTGAGTGCGCCAAACTGGGTCTTTTATTCCATATGAATACTTTTGTACTAAAATAAAGTCACCCACTAACAGTGTAGGCATCATTGAACCAGATGGAATTTGAAACGGTTCAAAAATAAATGATCTAAAAATAGTAATTGCTGCAATCATCGGGAAAATCGACTTTGCTGTTTCTGTTAGTACTGGTTCTGGTGCAATTAATGCCGCAGTTTCTTCATCTAACGGAGCTCCAGCAGACGTTTGCGCTATCGATAAGCGTTCCTGTCTTTTAGGTGCATACATTAAGTGATCTATTAACCATATTAAGCCTGAGCCTAAGGTTAATAGCACCAATAAAACTGAAAAATAACCAGCCATTTATAATCCTTTGTTTTTATTTACCAACTTTTAAAATAGCTAAAAACGCTTCTTGAGGCACTTCAACATTACCTACTTGCTTCATACGTTTTTTACCATCTTTTTGCTTTTTAAGTAGCTTTTTCTTACGACTCACATCGCCACCGTAACACTTAGCAATTACGTTTTTACGTAACTGTTTTACCGTAGTACGTGCAATAACGTGTTGTCCAATCGCTGCTTGAATCGCAATATCAAACATTTGACGAGGAATAAGCTCTTTTAATGCATCAGCTAATTGACGACCACGAGACTGAGCACCATCGCGGTGAACAATAATCGCAAGTGCGTCAACACGCTCACTATTGATTAAAATATCAACACGCACCATATCTGATGTTTGAAAGTGTTTAAAGTTATAATCAAGCGATGCAAAACCACGGCTTGTTGATTTTAATTTATCAAAAAAGTCCATTACCACTTCAGCCATAGGTAGCTCATACGTAACAGCTACTTGCTTTCCGTGATAGGTCATTTTTGTTTGGCTACCGCGTTTTTCAATACACAAAGTAATAACATTACCTAAGTATTCTTGTGGTACCAAAATATTAGCTTCAACAATCGGCTCACGAATTTCTAAAATATCGTTTACTGCAGGTAAATCAGACGGGTTATCAATCTGGAATGTACCTTCTTTAGTAACTATCTCATAGATTACCGTAGGTGCCGTTGTAATTAAATCAATATCGTATTCACGCTCTAAACGCTCTTGAATGATTTCCATGTGTAGCATACCTAAAAAGCCACAGCGGAAACCAAAACCTAATGCAGTTGAATTCTCTGGTTCAAAGAATAACGACGCATCGTTTAAGCTTAATTTATTAAGCGCATCACGGAATGATTCATACTCATCAGATGCAATTGGGAACATACCTGCATAAACCTGAGGCTTAATTTTTTGAAAACCAGGTAAACGAAGTGGAGCCGCATTTTTTTGATGAGTTATAGTATCGCCTACTGGCGCACCATGTATCTCTTTGATGCCAGCAATAACAAACCCTACTTCACCTGTTCTTAAAATACCGGTGTTAGTTTGCTTAGGTGTAAACACACCCACTTGGTCGGCAGTATGTATATGCTCATTCGACATTATTTTTATTTTGTCGCCAGTGCGTAATTCACCGTGCTTAATACGCACTAATGATACAACGCCTTGGTATGGGTCAAACCAAGAATCGATAATAAGTGCTTGTAGAGGTCCATCTGTATCGCCTACTGGCGGCGGAACATCTCTAACAATCATTTCAAGAACTTCGGCAATACCTACACCCGTTTTAGCGCTACATTGCACTGCATCAAGGGCATCAATACCAATAATTTCTTCAATTTCTTCTGCAACGCGCAAAGGATCCGCTTGCGGTAAATCGATTTTATTAAGTACTGGAATTACTTCTAATTCCATTTCAATAGCGGTGTAACAGTTAGCTAATGTTTGTGCTTCAACGCCTTGGCCTGCATCAACAACGAGTAGTGCACCTTCACATGCAGCTAAAGAACGCGATACTTCATACGTAAAATCAACGTGTCCTGGAGTATCAATGAAATTAAGTTGATAAGTTTCGCCATCGTTCGCTTTGTAATTCAACGTTACACTTTGCGCTTTAATGGTAATACCACGTTCGCGCTCAATATCCATTGAATCCAAAACTTGTTTTTGCATTTCACGGTCGGTTAAACCGCCACAAACTTGGATCAAACGATCTGAAAGGGTCGATTTACCATGGTCAATATGGGCGATGATCGAAAAATTACGGATATGCTTCATAAACTGGATTCTATACTTCTATTTTAATGGACTAAATATGAATACCTAAGTGACTTGAAAATACTTGCTGTAGGATGCCATAAGCTCAGTTTGTAAATTACAAACATCACGAATGCTTTTTAATATTGATTAAAACCATTTTATTTATTGAATAACAATAAGTTAAACTTATTTAATTTACATAATTCAGCTAGATAAAATAATTTAAAAAACCACTATTCCCTGTATTTCCAAGTTACTTTGGTATAAAACGGCAATTTTACATTTAATTGGCGTCAATCACCATCTATTTGAGTTAAAGGGATACTAATTGGGTGAATTTTTATAACTTTTATATCGTGCTTTAGCGATTTCACGCGAGTTTTAGCTATAAAGAAACCAGTAACACCACCTAAAGCTGCAGCTAAAATTTGCCAACCTTCGGAAGACATAAATAATTGCGCTGCAATCAGTGCAAAAACCAGACTTAAAAGCAGTGGTAGCATGTATACCGCAAATGCATGCTTAACGACGTGACTATCATCAAGTGACAAGGTTACCTTTTGTCCTACTTCAACAGAGGATTCAAATTTATAAGGGAAGGTTTTTTTTGCAGTGCCAAACAGCTTACCAAACACTTGTGAGCCGCAACGACCATTGCAGCCTTCACAAGCTTGTTTTTGTTGTGCTTCTAAATGAGCAATGTGGCCATCGAGGGCCACAACAGTGAGGGTTTGTTCAATCATAACAATCCTTACGAATCGTTTATAATGCGCGGGTAACTGACTCAGCAATCGCTTTTGCGGTCATACTCGGTACATTACCAACAACCGATACATCAAAATTACCGCCATTATGCACATATACTGTCGTTGCACCAGAGGTTAGTGCACCACTTAAACGCTTACCCGGCAATGGACGCTGAATAAATACCGAAATTTCAACAAAACCATCAGAGAACAAGTAATAGTCTGTTAATTCGTTATTTAAATCGAGCTTATGTCTGTCTGATTTTAGTAATTCAAAGCCATCCGGTAACCAACTAATTTGCCAGTTAGTAGCTGTACTGTCTTCGTTTATAAGTGCATCGTTTGGTAAAGGCGTTGGAAAGTTTCGATTGAGCACTTCAAGTAACATACCTGCTGGCTGCTCTGTCACACTAATGTGAGTAAGCTGTAACTGCTCTAAGGCCTCACCTTCATGGTTAACGTACGCGGCTTTTAGTAACAACGACGATTCCATATCCAGCCAAATCCAATAATTATATTTATACTCGTCTTTAGATTCTATGCGAACTAGTTGAGCAGCACGCCCTGCAATACGACCTTTCCCGCCTAGTACAAAATCATAGTGCGCGCTTAAGCGATCTATATCTTTAAAAAGTACTTCAGGGATTGGACCCGCTATTGAATCTGTTTTTAGGGAGTATGGTTCTGACTGAGGTTCAAAATAAGTAACTTGGTTGTCAATACGGACCATTTCAAGCCCAGCACCGTTAAGTAAACTTAAATGCTCAAGTTCTGTGTCACCTTGTAAAGCATGCACCCATCGGTAGGGCTCC
The DNA here is from genome assembly GCF_000498075.1 of Pseudoalteromonas sp. TAB23. Lineage (NCBI taxonomy): Bacteria > Pseudomonadati > Pseudomonadota > Gammaproteobacteria > Alteromonadales > Pseudoalteromonadaceae > Pseudoalteromonas > Pseudoalteromonas sp. TAB23. Next base: position 86,628 of record NZ_AUTP01000324.1, on the reverse strand, counting down.
ATTGTTTTACCTTTGACAACCACAAACGAAGCGTCAAAATTACGGGTGTGAACGGCATTAGCCATTTTTAGTAATAAATCTTTGGCAGGATTTGTGTCGTTGGCAAATGCATTAAAGCTTACTACCAACGACAGAACAAAAGTGATTACTTTCATTTAATTAGTTTTTTTCCTCAGACGCTTTGGTATTAGTTTGCGCTGTTTCTAAAGAATTCGCAACTCGTGCTTGGCGTTGATGCTCAAGAACTAATGCGCCAATACGTTGTTGCTGTAATTCACGTAAACCTTGCTCTGCATTTTCAAGCGCAGGCTCAGATGAGTAACTTACTGGCGATGCCATACCTGTCAGCGGTGTGGTTTGTAGTAATGGAATTTCGCTTTGTTGCTCGTTGTTACTTTGAGGAAGCGTATTAACTCCCACAATAGCAAACATTGCCACACTGGCTGCAATTGCTAGTTGAGCAACTGGCTTGCGCCAATTAAAAGCCACTACTTTATTATCTTGTACCGTCTCAGTGATTGCTTGAGGCTGTGTTTTTGACTGACTAAAGTCAGCATAAACAGGCTCGCTTTCAAGTGCTAATGCAACGCGATCGCTAATATCAATATGTATGTCGTTATTATTTTTTTGAGCACGCATCGCATCACCAATTAACGCATAACGGCCAAACGTAGTTACATCTTGCTCTGCAATTTTTGCATCAGTCAGATGTTGCTCGCCATCAAGTAATGCCGATAACGCTTCGTTATCTAACTTGTTAAGGTGTGCTTTTGTCATACTAAGACTCGCCTATTAATGGGTTTAATTTGTTATCTATTGCTTCACGGGCACGAAATATACGCGAACGCACAGTCCCGACCGGGCAATCCATTACCACTGCTATTTCTTCATAGCTCATCCCTTCGATTTCTCTAAGGGTGATTGCGGTTTTAAGATCTTCAGGCAAACTATCAATCGTATTAAAAATAACAGCGCGTACTTCTTCGCTTAAAAGTAGGTTTTCAGGAGATGCATTAGATCGCATTGAATCTGCACAATCATAAAACTCGGCATCTTCAGCGTCTATATCATTTGCTGGCGGCTTACGCCCCTGGGCTACTAAGTAATTTTTAGCACAATTAACGGCAATACGGTATAACCACGTGTAAAAGGCGCTGTCACCTCTAAAGTTTGGAAGTGCACGGTAAGCTTTAATAAAAGCCTCTTGTGCTACATCAGCAATATCGCCTTGGTTTGATACATAACGTGAGATCAAACCTGCAATTTTGTTTTGATACTTCTTTACTAATAGGTTGAAGGCGTTTTTATCTCCTTGCTGGACCCTTTTTACTAGCACTAAATCTAATTCCTGCTCGCTCATTCGAGCCGGTACTCCTATGTCTGATTTTTGCTTGTTATTCATATTGTCGTCATTGTTCACAAATACTCTGACCTCTTTATGAATAAAAAGTTCTGCTTAATATTATTTTTTTATAAAATAGATGATAAATAACGGCGCTAAGCCTTTAAAATCACTACGTAGTAGTATGACAAATATGGTACAACTACAGATATTAAAAACAAATATTGCTCTATACGAGCATTGTAACCGCAAAGTACCTCTGACATGAACCAAAATAAACATCACATTGCAGATGTCGCTATTATAGGTAGCGGCGCAGCAGGCTTATCACTTGCATTATCTCTAGCTAATTATTGTAACGTTACCGTGATCAGTAAAGGAGCGCTTACAGAAGGTTCTACTTTATATGCTCAAGGTGGTATAGCAGCTGTATTTGATAAACAAAACGACAGCATAGAATCTCATGTTGAAGATACACTCGATGCGGGCGGCGGTTTATGCGACAGAGACGCTGTTCATTATACTGCCAGCAATGCTCACGATTGCCTACAGTGGTTAATCGACCAAGGTGTTCCCTTTGATATGGAGTTTGATAGCAAAGGAAAAGAGCGTTTTCATTTAACACGTGAAGGCGGTCACAGCCATCGTCGTATTTTGCATGCAGCCGATGCTACTGGCAAAGCTGTGCAAACCACGCTTATTAGCCAAGTTAAAATTCATAAGAATATAACGCTCTTAGAGCAATACAATGCTATTGATTTAATTACAGATAAAAGCGCCGGAAAAACAGGCTCACACATTGAAGGTATGTATGTGTGGAACAAAAAAGCTAAAAAGGTAGAAACCATTTCAGCTAAATTTGTTGCTCTTGCCACTGGTGGCGCAAGCAAAGTGTATTTGTATACATCTAATCCAGATGTATCAAGTGGTGATGGCATTGCAATGGCATGGCGCGCAGGCTGTAAAGTTGCCAATATGGAATTTAATCAATTTCATCCAACGAGCCTTTATCATCCAGAGCTACAAAACTTTTTAATTACAGAAGCTATGCGCGGTGAAGGGGCTTATTTAAAACGACCTGATGGCACTCGTTTTATGAAAGATTTTGACAGTCGTGAAGAACTTGCTCCACGCGATATAGTGGCACGCGCAATCGATTTTGAAATGAAGCGTTTAGGTGCTAATTGTGTTTATTTAGATATTAGCCACAAAGATAAAGACTTTATTATTGAGCACTTTCCTACTATTTACGCAAAATGCCTAAGTGTAGGGCTTGATATAACAAAAGAAGCAATCCCAGTTGTACCTGCTGCGCATTACACTTGTGGTGGCGTAATGACCGACTTTAACGGTAAAACAGATCTCGATAACTTGTATGCTGTTGGCGAAGTCGCTTACACAGGCCTACATGGTGCAAACCGTATGGCAAGTAATTCATTATTGGAATGTATTGTATTTGCCCACGCTGCAGCTAAAGATATTTTAAGTAAAATTGAACATGCACCAGAGCCAATGGCTCTACCTCATTGGGATGAAAGCCGTGTTAGTAACTCTGATGAAGAAATTGTTATTACCCATAACTGGCATGAACTACGTTTATTTATGTGGGATTATGTAGGTATTGTACGCTCTACTAAACGCTTAGAACGTGCACTGCATAGGGTTGAGTTGCTGCAGCAAGAAATACACGATTATTATGCAAACTTTAGAGTAAGTAATAACTTGCTTGAGCTTCGTAACTTAGTACAAGTGTCAGAACTCATTATTAGAAGTGCAATGGAACGAAAAGAAAGCAGAGGCCTGCATTATACTATTGATTACCCTGAACAAAATGAAAATCCAACACCGACTATTTTGACTCCAAAACGCAATTAATCGCGCTTAAAGTAGCACGTTTTAGACGCGCATAGCTTTGTTCATTAACACCATTGGCTGAAATTATAAGCCAATGGTTGTTACTAAAACCTTTAATATGTAGCCATATATTATTGCCATAAAAACGGCTTTTTTTACTAATTTCACCCTGAATTTTCAAACCCTCACCCTCAAACCTAAATAGCTTGGGTTCTAGTATTATAACGCCGTGATTTGGATGAATTGCCAACACTTTTTGCCACACTAAAAAGCCAGCTAATATATTAATTATCAAACAAAAAAGCATAGCTAGTAGCGAATCTAAAAATAAACATAATATTAAAATGAGCATGCAAAAAAAGACCACAATAGGTTTGTGGTCAGCGTTATTATTAGTAACTGTAAACCTATACACGAACTCGGTCTAAGATCAGCGAAACCATACCGTTTAACTGCTCATCTTTACATTCTTGATGACCCATAAACCATGCAAATAAGTCAGGGTCTTCTTCTGTTAGCAAACGCTGAAAAATAGCCTGTTGCTCTGCGCTTAAAGAGTCGTATGCTTCTTCAACAAACGGCATAAACAAAACATCAAGCTCTAACATGCCACGACGGCAAGCCCAACGAATACGTGCTTTACTATGAATTTCAACCATTTTAAACCTCATACTTAATTGACTCGAGTTTAACAAACACAAGCCTATTTAGCAGCTATTAATCTCTCATTAAAGAATAAACCCGCACCAATAAGCGCTTGTCTGTACCATACGTAACAACTGCGTTATTATGTCACTTCATTTATATTGCAAAGAAGGTTTTTATGTCGAGCGTTTATGCATGTCCGTTATCTCATCAACTTATTAGCCTCTGCGGTGCTGATAAATTATCTTATTTACACGGGCAAATCACTCAAGATCTAAATAAATTAACCAGCAGTAATTATTTGTGGGCTGGCCATTGCAGCGCTAAAGGTAAACTTTGGGGCGTATTTAAATTATTTACTTATCAAGACAGCTACTACCTTACAGGCAGCGAAAACGAAGTAGAAAAATCGTTAGCTGAGCTAAAAAAGTATGCCGTATTTGCAAAAGTTGACATTAGTGCATGTTCAAAGCGATTAATTGGTCTCATTGGTGATGATTTATCGGGTGTACTCGCACAACTTGATATTAACTTTGAAGGTGATGCGAGCGCGTGTGACTTTGAAAGCGGTAAAGCACTAAAATTAGCTGATAACCGTGTTTTATTAATGGTCGATAGCCAGTTTAGTATGCCTGATGACGTATCTACACTTGATAACGAAGCTCCTTGGCAACAAGCATCTATGCTTGCAGGTGAACCTCAGTTAAGTGCAGATGCAATTGGCGAGTATGTTCCTCAAATGGTAAACCTACATGCTATTGGCGGTATAAGCTTTAAAAAAGGGTGTTATACCGGTCAAGAAACTGTGGCTCGCATGAAGTACCTAGGTAAAAATAAGCGTGCAATGTATATAGTCTCAGGTCAAAGCGAAGGGATACTTTCAGAGCCCGATTTAGAAACCCAATTAGGCGAAAATTGGCGCCGTGCGGGTAAACTAATTGCACAAAGTTTTAATGAACAAACAAATAAATTAACAGGCCTCGTTGTGTTGCCAAACGATACTGATGTAACTCAGGTACTTCGTGCAAAACACACACCTCAGGTGGAGCTAAGCATTCTGCCTCTACCCTACTCTCTTGAAGATGAATAAATAGGAATGACTATGATCGTTGCGGCAAACAAAGTGGTAAAAATGCATTATTCGGTAATGGATAATGATGGCAATAGCATTGATAATTCGTTCGGTGGTGAGCCACTACACTTTATCATTGGCACAGGCTACTTAATTTCAGGCCTAGAAAATGCTTTGCAAGGCAAGCAACCAGGCGACACACTTAGCGTAAAAGTTGAACCTGATGAAGGTTATGGCGAACGCCACGATAACCTAATGCAAGCTGTACCTAAGTCGATGTTTGAAGGTATGGAAATTGAAGTCGGCATGCAATTTCGTGCATCAACAGATGATGGTGACCAATCAGTAATGATCATCGATATCCAAGATGAAGAAGTTATTGTAGATGGTAATAACCCACTTGCAGGCATAACACTTAACTTTGATGTAGAGATACTAGAAGTACGTGATGCAACCGAAGAAGAACTCACTCATGGTCATGTACATGGTGAAGGTGGATGTGGATGTGGTCACGACCACTAATATACTGTTAAACCAAGAAAAAAAGCGCCTAGGGCGCTTTTTTTATATCATATTGTTGCGCTTAACCGTTTCAGTTTTTGCCTTACTAGGCAGCGCGATTGATACATTCTTTTCTTTTAGAGCGGCTAGTAAACCTTTTTGATCGTTTGTGCCAACTCGATACAAAGTGCCATCTTTAAGCGTTAGCTGTATTGCACTAAAGCCAGATACTGTATACACCCAACCATCGTGAGTAATTCGCATACCAATACCGTGTCTGTAAGAGTTTTGAACTGCCTTAGCTTCTACTACTTCGCCAAGCTCAATGCTTTGCCCTGCAACGCCTGGGCCAAACGCCCAGCTAATTTTTTTATCATCTACTTTTACTGTTAGACCATGGAACAAAAAGCCCACCAGCACTAAAATCCCAGCAAATATCATTAAAGGACCATCAGCGCCTAACAAGTTCCATGCAAGCGCTACAAAACCGCCTATCCACGCTAATACAAAAAAGATAAACACCGCATACTGTTTATGCTGATACATAATATTCTCTAAATTAAATAAATACTTAAAAGCTGTATACCAATGTAGCACTCAGCTCTGAGTCAAACTTGAGTTTATCATCTTCGGGTTTTGAATTATAACGATACATGTAGGTAAATTTGAGTGATACCGCACCAATCACTTGGCTTATCAGTGCGGTTTCCGATTTTAAGCGAGAATTAAGACCTGAAAGCGACTGCTCTATACTCACATCTTGGTTAAAACGAGTACGCTTAGAAACCAAACGTTCCCACTGCATTGCAACACGTACTAAATAACCAGTTTTATTAATTTCATCTTCGCTCACATCCGAATCTTCATCGGCTACTGAACGGTATAAGCCAGGTCCTATATCAATATCTACTTTGTTTTTAGAGCCTTGATATACACGCGCACCATAGCCTGTCGCCACCGTACTTTTAAAATCAAGTCCACTAAACTCATCTTCTTCGTAATCACCGTAAATAAAAAATGAGGAGTTTTTAACACCTACTTTATAGTTACCTTGCGCTGATACAAAAACACGATTAGCTGTAACATCAGTGCCACCGCTTTCATCGTTCTCATCACGCTTATAAAGAGAGTCTATTTTAAATTGGTTACGCCACTTTTCAAAGTCTTGGTATAAATTACCTTTGAGCTTAAAACTGGTCGAATTGGTGTTACCTTTACTTAGAATAAAGCCAAATTCAGTATCACCGTAGAACATGTCACCTTTGTGTAACTCATGAATTTCTTCATCAGAGAGCTTGCCATATTCATGAAAATCTTCAAATGGATCAACGGCCCAACTTGGGCAGCTAATTATTAAAAAAATTAAAAATAAATACTTACGCACAATACTCTCTCTGCACACAATTATAAAAATAAGCAGTATTGCTTATTCAGTTTCTTTCCATAAAATATGACAAAACGGCGCATCTTTATCACGACTAATCAAAATTTTAGCAAACAAAACATCATCATTTTCAAATTCTAAACCAACCAACACCTGAATAAAGTGCTCTGGCTCTATTTCAAGGGCTACAAAGTCTTGCCACTGGTCATCTGGCTCGTCTTCTTCAATAAAGCCTAGGTCTTCTCTAAACTCATTAAAGTCTTCAACATCTTTTTCACTCAAGTTATTTGGCGCTAACTCTAAAAAAATATCATAAGCTTGGTGAGTAGCTTCTTCTACCGTATATAAACGTGGACCCGACATATGTGCTTAACCTTAAGCTTTTAAGTTGCGCTATATTATCAAATCTCATCATCATTTTGATAAAAAAAAGCGTAAAACACTGACTTTTTTGTAACCGAGTCATGCTTTATTCATCATACAACTAAAACGATAAATAACAACTTACCTAACCTATTGAATATAAAGATTACTTTTATTATTTTAGTTAAAATAACAACGTAAAATATTTTTATTATCTTAGGTTCGAATTGTTTAGCTTTTTCTCATCTAAAACCAATCCTTTAAGACTACGGCTTTAGCAATAAATTCCATTTATTTAAAAAATACCGTCACTTTACTTAATTCCTATAACAACATAAGCTCAAGCAACAGGTCAGAGGAGTGTGTAATGATAAAACTAGAAAAACAAAATGGCATTGCAACCGTCACGCTTAGCAGAGCAAAAAAACAAAATGCATTAAGCTTTGAAATGTTTGTAGAGCTAAACAAAGTCATTAAAAATATAAAAAGAGATCGCAGTATTCGTGCTGTGGTAATCAAAGGCGATGGCGAGCATTTTTGTGCAGGCCTTGATATATCTGCAGTAATGGCTACACCAATGAACATAGTGAAATTATTGCTTAAATGGTTACCTGGCAATCAAAATTTAGCGCAAAAAGTAGTATTAGGCTGGCAGTCACTGAGTGTGCCCGTTATTGCACAAATTGATGGCAACTGTTTAGGGGGTGGTTTGCAAATAGCTTTGGGGGCAGATTACAGGGTTGTTCATATTGATGCCAAACTTGCCATTATGGAAGCGCGTTGGGGATTGTGCCCCGATATGGGAGCGAATGTAATGATGAGCGGTTTAGTTAAGCGTGACCAAGCACTTTGGCTTGCGAGCCACGCAAACCCAATCACAGCACACCAAGCAAATGAGCTAGGTTTGGTTACTCAGCTTACCGATGATACTCAGCAAGCCACGCAAAACATGCTCAATACATTACTTGAGCGCTCACCCGATACGCTTGCTGCTATTAAACGTGTTACACAACTTAGCTATAAACCAAACCAACGAAAAATACTCGCTAAAGAAACCTTCAGCCAAATTCGCTTATTGCTAAACCCAAACACTAAAAAAGCAATTGCTAAAGCAAAAGGAAAAGCAGATACAACCTACGCAAATACAAAGCACTGGTAGACTATTGCACAATGCATAAAAGAGTTTGATTTGTTAAAGTTAAGCTCTTATCTTTTCTGTGAGCCACTTTGATGAAATATCTGCTCAGTAGCGCTATTATTTTACTCTGTTTAGCCTGCGCTAAACTCATTATGCACTTTATTGGTGGAAGCTTTCCTGCACCGTTACTTGCTATGGTTATTTTATTAGTTTTACTCTTATCGGGTATTGTAAAAGAGCAACATGTAAAACCATGCGCCTCCCCTATTTTAAATATTATGCCTATCTTTTTCATTCCTGCGGGTGTGGGATTTATTGAACATCTCGGCCTTATAAAATCGCACTGGGCATTTTTAGCCTCAGTTGTGGTGCTAGTCCCTATAACTACCTTGTTGCTTGTTAGCAGTGTAATTGCGAACTTTAAGGGAAGAGAAAATAATGACTGATTTTACTTTTTCCGCTATTTCAGAGCTACAGCCTAATTTATGGTGGCTAAGTATTCCTTTTATTATTGTATTGTTTTTAGCACTAAGGGCCGTAAACCAAAGTATAAAAAACAGCGTATTTAAATCGCTCACTAACCCCGTATTTTTAAGTATTAGTATTATCGCTTTATTACTAATTAACCTAAATCTGCCTTATACGCAATTTGCCTCGCACAGCAAATTACTAAGCTGGTTATTAGAGCCCGCGATTGTAGCTTTAGCACTTCCTTTATATCAGCAGTTTACACACGTACGAAAAAACCTATTACTCATAGTCGCAACATGTAGCTTAGGTATTGTTAACGCAACCGTTGTGGCATTTTTGCTAAGCATATTATTTAATGCGCCTGCGCAGCTAAGTGCATCTGTTGCCGCACTCAGTGTCACAACCCCAATATCTTTAATTGTCACTGATTCATTAGGGGGAATTAGCTCTCTTGCTGCGGCTTTAGTTATTTTTATTGGTTTACTAGGCGCTTTATTTGGCTTTATGCTTTTTAAACTCATTAATATTTTTAATCACGAATCTCAAGGTGTTGCAATGGGCACAGCTTGTCATGCAATTGGGACTGCTGCTGCTATTGCTGAGCATCCAAAAGTAGGCGCTTACTCCTCAGTTGCAATGGCGCTAAGTGCTTTATTAACAGCGATTATAGTGCCGCTGTTATATCCATTTTTAGTCAACATTTTGCTATAGTTGAAAAAATACAACATAGCCCTAACATAGAGCGCTTTATGATCAGTTCTGAAATCGAACAGTTTGAAAAATATTACACCATGCTTACTGAGTATATGGTTACCTACAGTATGCAAATTGTTGGCGCTATTTTTATCGTCCTCATTGGTTTGTGGATAGCACAAAAGCTTGCCAAATTTGTAGCAGCCTTAATGACCCGTCATAACGTTGACATTACGCTCACTAACTTTGTCAGTAGCGTGGTAAAAGTACTGCTAATTGTAATGGTTATAATTATTGCACTTGGCAAAATAGGTATCAGCGTTACGCCATTTGTAGCAGCCATTGGTGCTGCATCTTTAGGTGCTGGTTTAGCGCTGCAAGGAATGCTCTCTAACTATGGTGCGGGCCTTGCCATTATAGCCACTCGACCTTTTGTTGTTGGTGATACTATTGAAGTTAAAAATGTAAGCGGCCAAGTTAAAACAATTGAGCTTGGCTACACTATTTTAATCAATGAAGAAAAAGTAGAAATCACCATTCCAAATAAGCACATAGTAGGTGAAATACTTCATAACTCATTTAGTTACTCATTGGTCAAAGGTGAAATAGATATAGCCTATAGTGCTTGCTCTGATAACGCGATTAGCCTTATTGAAGACGTACTTAAAGCACACGAATTAGTCGCACAAAATCCGTTATCACAAGTGGGTATTGAACGCTTTGCCGATAGCGGTGTTACAATAAGCTACCGATATTGGGTACCTACTACTAAAATTATCGAAACCAAGCTGGCTATTAATGGCGGTGTTTATAAAGCAATTAATAACGCTGATATTGAAATCCCATTCCCTCAACGCGTCATTACTATAAATAAAAGCGATATATAGTCATAAAATCCAGTGGGTAATTCAATATTGAATTACCCACATCAATAAACTTCTTTTACTGCGTAAAAACTCCTTATCTGTTTGTTATTTTATCTGTAATATAAAGACTTGGTTAAAAAAGTCGGCTAATCACTCGCTTTAATTACATAATAACAATAATGAGCCATTATGAATCGCAGCCCTTTTTATTTAGGTGATTGGCAAGTCAATCCCCAGTCAAATACTCTTCAGCGTGCAGAAAAAAATAAACAGTTAGAACCAAAAGCCATGGATGTGTTAGTTCATCTTTGCTTCCAAAAAGGCGAAATTGTTACTACTGACGAGCTATTAGATCAATGCTGGAAAAATGTTGAGGTAGGCGATAACCCGCTGCATAAAACAATTACCCAGTTACGAAAAGCCCTCGGTGATAAAGCAAGTGAACCCACCTACATAGAAACTATTCGCAAACGTGGTTACCGCGTTATTGCAAAACTTGAGTTTCCTCTGGCTGAAGATATAAAAAAAAGTGAAAACACATGGCAAGGTGGCTCTCCTTTTTTAGGATTAAGCGCCTACAACCCAAGCGATACACACCTATTTTTTGGCCGCAATCAATCTATAGAAACGTTACTCAATAGAATATCGAGCCAAGTTAAATTTGGTCGTGCTTTTTGCTTAATACTTGGCCCTAGCGGTACGGGTAAATCTTCGCTTGTTAATGCTGGGATTTTACCAAAACTGCTAGATGAGCGAGGCTATAACGGCATTGGGGTTATTTCTTATAGCCAACTCGACTTTGCAGATGTTCATAAAAATAGACTTTTTTTAGATTTAGCTTCTGCATTGCTTGATTGGGATATAAATGGCCTTCCTGTATTTGAAGGATTAAGCGCGCAAACACTGGCAGAGCAACTAGAATTGGCAATCGATGGCGTAATCAACGCCATACAAATTGCACTTAGCAAAGCCTCTACACAACTTAAAACACCACAGTTATTTTTATTTATTGACCGCTTAGAAGTACTGCTTTCTTCTCCTTTATTTAGTAGCGAAACACGCAGCCATTTTTTATCAGTTATTGAGCGCTTAGCAACCTCTAAAACTGTGATTGTATTTAGTGCGTGTCGTAACGACTTTTACCCTTTAGTGGTTGAACAACCAAGTCTAATGGCAGGCAAAGCTCATGGCGCGCACTACGATTTAACACCGCCAAATCGCCAAGAGCTTCAACAAATTATTCGCCTGCCAGCGCTAACCGCTAATTTAACGTTCTCCAATGACCCACAAACCCAAACACCACTGGATGAAATATTGTGCGCCGATACAGCCAATAACCCTGACGCACTGCCCATGCTGCAATACACATTGCAAGAGCTGTACTTACAGCGCAGTGATAATAACGAGCTACTGCACAGTGTTTACACAAAACTCGGGGGTATTGAGGGAGCCATAGGCAAAAAAGCAGAAGATATATTTATTGACCTCAGCAACGAGCAACAACAGCAACTAAAAAGCGTATTATCACAGCTGATCACTTTAAATCCAGATGGTAAAACCATTACGAGCCGCGCTGCCCGCTGGCAAACATTAACGAACACAAGCCAAAAAGAGCTTGTGCAAGCCATGGTCGATAGCCGTTTATTTGTATCGCATTTACAAAATCAAGAAGCCTGTTTTAGCCTTGCTCACGAGGCATTATTACGTCAATGGCCGCGCGCAAAACGATGGATTAATGACCATAAAGATGCCTTAGCAATAAAAAGCCGCTTACAACACCAAGCGCAAAATTGGATAGATGAAGGTAAAAGTAGTGCCTACCTCCTAGCGCCAGGTAAACCGCTACAAGAAGCGCAGCTATTACTTAACGACAAACTGTTTAAATTAGATGATAACGAGCACGCTCTTATCAAAAGCTCTATTAAAAAAACAAAAGCAAAAATAAGAGTAAAACGAGTGACCGTTGCTTTATTGTGCTTACTTACATTCACCGCGTTATTAATGAGCTTTACTAGTTTTAAGGCCCAGCAACATGCGCAAAAAAAACAGCTTGAGGCCGAAAGCTTACTGGGGTTTATGGTGGGTGACTTTGCCGACAAACTGCGTAGCGTAAAGCGTATGGACTTACTTGATGGTATTAGTAATAAAGCACTTGAATATTTTACAAATCAAACAGACGAATCAGGTTCACTCTTTAGCTTTAGCGATGATAAAGCACAATTTAACAACCGTTTCCAGTACGCACAAACCCTCGAAGCAATGGGTGAAGTAGCTTATTCACGGGGTAAAACCGATGAAGCCTTTACCGCCTTTGAAAACGCCCGCACCCGCCTTGAGGCATTATTAAAAATACAGCCTAACAATATAGAATTACTAACGCTTGCGGGTGCCAATGCCTTTTGGTTAGGCCAGCTTCATTATGATAAAAGTGATTACGCTGCCACTGAGCCATTATTTAAAAAGTACCATATGTATAGCGAAACCATGTATTCATTAGCAGCGAATGATTTTAATTCCATTATGGAGTTGTCGTATTCACATAATTCGCTGGGATCTTTGTATTTAAAACAATTTAATTATAAAGCGGCAAAACAGAGCTTTACCGAATCACTTACTCTTAAAAACGAAGCGCTTGTGCTAAAGCCCAACAATAAAAACTTATTGCGTGATAAAGCAGATACCCTTAGTTGGCTTGCAAAAACTGAAGGTATGCTTGGTAACTTCAACACTGCAGTGTATATATTGGACAATGCAGTTGCTGTGGTCAAAAAGGTGGCTAATCACTACCCTGATGACGCGAGTCTTTTTTATATGTCAGCAAATATATATATGCAACAAGGCTATTTACTAAGCTATTTACCTGATAAAAAAATGGCCTATTTAAAAGCTCGCTTTGCGAATGAAAATATAAATGAGGCTTTAAAGCAAGATCCAGAAAATAATGAATTTCAACATATGTATTATCGCTCTTTAGCGCAATTAATAATGTTGTCTTATGACAAAAAAGTAGATTCAAGAATAGGAAAAATTATTAGCTTCTTAAAATCACAAGGTTTTAATAGTATCAATTCTATTAATACACAAATTAGTCTGGCTCGCTATTTTATTGACAGAAACTTCCCTCTTAAAGCGCAAGAGTTATTAACAACCCTTGAGAATGATGGCGAATATAAACGTTACATAACCAATAAAATGAAGAATAGAGATAACTTAGCTCCCATAAATATAAACCTGCTCAAAGCTAAATTAGCTTCGACCAGCGAACAGCGAGAGCAATTTTGCGTAAATGCGCTTAAAGCTATTACTCAAACAGTAAAAATAAACCAAAGTATTCACGTAAAGTACCCGCAGGTACAAGCATATACCTGCTTAAACCGAGCAAACGAAATACCAGCAATAACAGCAAGCCTGATAAAACTAGGCATTACTGACTTTAAACTATAAATACAAAGGAAATAACATGAATACCACCTTAGAAAAAGTCGATTTTCAAGTACATATTGAGTTTAACGATAAAAAAGAGGCCGTTTTTAGCTATACAGAAAATGGTAAAGCCGTTGACGGCGGCGGTACAGTAAGAGCCGAAACTGCAGGTACTTACACTTTAACTCCTGTAACAGTTGGGCTAGGCTTTTTTTTCACGGGGGCTACAATTACTAATAAAATCGGAACATGTGCCCAAGATTTCAGTTATGAACTTAGTGATAACCGCCAAGCAATCACCGTCACCGATACAGCAAAAAACTCAGGCACTGCATGTTTAATATTTAACGTTGAGTGTAATGATAAACCTTATTCAAGCCCTGACCCACAAGTTATAAATAAAGACAAAAATTAATTATTGATTTTAAATTGCACAAGCATAATTTCCCCTGTGCAATTTATTTATAACCTAACTACCTTTTAGCTAAGCACTGACACACTTCAATAAAAATAAATAAAATCAACAAATTAAAAAAGAAGGTTACCGAAAGGTTTAAAAAACATAAATTAAATAAACTGCTAGACATAAAGTTTCATTAACAATAAAAATGAGCAACACCATGTCTAACAATAATGAAAATAGCAGAGCTAACAACACCGACAACGCTGTATCTGCATTAATCAGCAGCATTTCTAATACCGTTAACAATGAAAAAATAAGCGCAATTATTAATGTCACCAATGTCATGGCCGATGCTATTTTTATTGTTAATGCAGATGGAGTGTTTGAATCAGTAAATCCCGTTGCAGCTCGTTTTTTTAATGTTACATCTGATTCATTAATAGGTAAAAAATGGCAAGATTGTTTACAAGAACAGTATCGCGATGACTATCAATACATGTTTGAAAGTTGGAAAAACAACTATCAAACACCACTCAATCATGGCCCGAAAGAAGTTAAAATAATAAAAAACAATGGTAACTGTTTAGATATAGAGCTCTCAATTTCTTGTATACCCGCATCAACTACAAACAATATCCCTCTATTTATTTGTATTATGCATGATATTTCTAGGCATGTTAAAAAGTATAAAGTACTCGAAAACATAGCCAAAATAGATCACCTTACAGGCGTCGCTAATCGCTGCACTTTAGAGAAGGCGATTATTAAAAATTGGCAAGAATGCATAGTAGACAAACAGCCTTTGAGTTTTATCTTGATCGATATTGATTTTTTTAAACTGTTTAATGATAATTTTGGTCATGTAAAGGGTGATAAATGTTTGCAAAAAGTAGCTCAAACAATTGAAGACTGCCTCCCCTCAAAAGATAGTTTAGTAGCACGCTATGGTGGTGAGGAGTTTGCTGTTGTATTACCCCGCTCACATGTCTCAAATGCAGAAATGATCGCAAAACGTATTCAAGAAAAAATACTCAACATTAATTTTAGAGATATTGGTTTGCCAGCGAATGTAAAGATAAGTGTAAGCCAGGGTTTAGCGTGTGAATACGATAATCAATACAGAACATCTGAGGCATTAATATGCGCGGCTGATACGGCTTTATATAGAGCGAAGTCGGAAGGTCGTAATAAATTATGTATAAGGTGATGTACTAACTATTTGGTATAGCCTTTATCTACTAAAATAAAAAACCGCAATTGCGGTTTTTTATTACTTGAGAAAAGCTTAAATGTCGATTAGCAGCCCTTCGTCTTTTTTAATCTTTTCGATCACCATATAAGTATGATGAGTGCCCACGCCGGGAATATCGACTAAGTCGCCAAGAACTTGTCTATATTCTTCCATATTAGACACGCGGATTTTTAATAAATAATCATAACCGCCTGCCACCATGTCGCATTCAACGACTTGTTGTATTCTTAATATATGCTCTCTAAATACCTTAAATACTGCTGTATTTGAAGCAACAAGCGACACTTGAACATGTGCTACTAAGCTTTGATTAAGCTTTGCTTCGCTAAGCTTAGCGTAGTAGCCTTCGATATAGCCTTCTTGCTCTAATCGTTTTACACGATCAAGACACGGGCTTGCACTCAAATTAACCTGTTTTGCGAGGTTAACATTTGAAATTCTGCCGTTCTTTTGTAGAACGTCTAGTATGGCTAAATCAATACGATCTAGCATGCGTAATCTATTTGGAATTGTCATAACAGAATTTTATGCGGATAAGTTAAATTTATGCCCTGTAAATTATCGTAAAACGCGAAATTTAACCAGCATATTCTGCTGAAATTTAATTAGAATGCACTCACAATATCACTGGTAATTTATTGGTAATTAATTTTACTTTAATTCTTAACACTCCTGAGGGTTGCTTATGTTATTCAACGGCGATTTAACAACGATTTGTCCTATTAGACAAAGAATCCGTGACTTCTACCGCATAGATGAAAATGCGGTTATTGATCATATTTTACCGCTTGCAGAAGTAGGCGTAAAAGCACGAAGTCGTGCCTGGGAAAGAGCCCGCCAGATTGTTTTAAACATTCGTAAAGAGCAAGATGGGCAAGGCGGTGTTGATGCGCTTTTAAATGAATTTTCACTCTCTAGTGAAGAAGGCGTTGTATTAATGTGTTTGGCCGAAGCACTGCTTCGAGTTCCAGACAAAGCAACTCAAGATGTACTGATTCGCGACAAGTTAGCGAAAGGTGATTGGAGCTCCCATTTAGGGAGCAGCGATTCTTTATTCGTAAACGCGTCTTCTTGGGGATTATTAGTTACCGGTAAAATGGTTAACTACACAGACAAAACGAAAGAACAACAGTTCGGCATGCTTAAAAAGACCATTGGTCGTTTGGGTGAGCCAGTTATTCGTAAGTCTGTAAATTTTGCTATGAAAATTATGGGTAAGCAATTCGTTATGGGTCGTACCATTGACGAAGCAATTGAACGTGCTGCCGATACAGAGCAAAAAGGTTATGTATATTCTTACGATATGCTAGGCGAAGGCGCGCGCACAATGAAAGATGCGAAGCGTTACTTTGACAGCTACATGAATGCTATACACTCTATTGGTAAAGCGGCAAATGGCCGTGGTCCAATTAAGAGCCCTGGCATTTCAGTTAAGCTTTCTGCTATTCATCCTCGTTATGAGTTCACTCATAAAGACCGTGTGATGGAAGAAATTGTACCAAAGTTAAAAGAGCTTGCGCTTGCAGCTAAAAAATACGATATCGGCTTTACCGTTGATGCTGAGGAAGCTGACCGTCTAGATATTTCATTAGATGTAATTGAAGCAGTATTTAGTGATGAAGATCTTGGTGATTGGCAAGGATTTGGCTTAGCGGTTCAAGCGTACCAAAAACGCGCTATTTTTGTAATTGAATGGCTAACCGACCTTGCAAGCCGTGTTGGTCGTAAAATGATGGTACGTTTAGTTAAAGGCGCGTACTGGGATACTGAAATCAAAACCACACAACAAGATGGTTTAGAGCATTTCCCTGTATTTACCCGTAAAGCAACAACCGATGTTTCTTACAAAGCATGTGCTATTAAAATGCTTGAAGCGCGCGACGTACTTTATCCGCAGTTTGCAACACACAACGCTTACACTGCCGCGACTATTTTAGAAGTAGCGAAAGGCGACAACACCGGTTTTGAATTTCAACGTTTGCACGGTATGGGTGAATCTTTATTCGACCAAATCGTTAACGAAGAAAAAATTCAATGTCGTGTATATGCACCGGTTGGTCAACACGAAGACCTACTTGCTTACCTTGTTCGTCGTTTGTTAGAAAATGGTGCTAACTCATCATTTGTGAACGCGATTGTAGATACAACAAAACCTGTTGAATCATTACTACCAGACCCTGTAGAAACATTGCAAGGCTTGCGTAATAAGTACAATACGCAAATCAAAATGCCAATTGATTTATACGGTGAAGAACGTGCTAACTCTAAAGGCATGGATTTAACCGATATTAATGTTATTACCCCTTTCAAAGAGAATCTTGAAACATGGTTTAACGAGCACTTAATTGAGCAAAGCCAAGTACCAGAAGGCTCATTGGCTGTTAAAAACCCAGCAAATCACAAAGAAATCATCGGCCACGTTAAGTTACAAACTGGCGAAGAGATGAAAGTATTACTGGCTAACGCTGAAGCGGCACTTGAATCATGGTCACAAACACCAGTAAAAGAGCGAGCTAATTTACTGCGCCGCGTTGCTGACATTTTAGAACGTCATCACGACGAACTAGTCGCTATCTGTATTAAAGAAGCGGGTAAAGTAGCGCAAGATGGTATTGATGAAGTACGTGAAGCGGTTGATTTTTGTCGTTACTACGCAGCGCGCGCTGAAGAGTTGTCTAAAGATGAACGTTTTGAAGCCCGTGGCGTTATTTTATGTATTAGCCCGTGGAACTTCCCGCTTGCAATATTCTTAGGCCAAGTTGCTGCTGCGATTGTTACAGGTAACACTGTAATTGCTAAGCCTGCTGAGCAAACAAGTTTAATCGCCCTTCGTGCCATTGAACTAATGCTATCTGTTGGTTTACCTGAGCACGTTGTTCAACCGGTTATCGCTCGCGGCTCAGAAGTAGGTAA
Source organism: Pseudoalteromonas sp. TAB23 (assembly GCF_000498075.1). Taxonomy (NCBI): domain Bacteria; kingdom Pseudomonadati; phylum Pseudomonadota; class Gammaproteobacteria; order Alteromonadales; family Pseudoalteromonadaceae; genus Pseudoalteromonas; species Pseudoalteromonas sp. TAB23. Next base: position 68,308 of record NZ_AUTP01000324.1, on the reverse strand, counting down.
AACAATTGTTCCTGATGAGCGCATTCAAGCGGTTATGTTTACAGGTTCTACTGAAACAGGCACATTAATTTCTCAAACACTTGCTGCACGTAACGACATTCAAGTACCGTTAATTGCAGAAACAGGTGGCCAAAACTGTATGATTGTTGACTCAACGGCGCTTCCTGAGCAAGTAGTTGATGATGTGATCAGTTCTGGTTTTCAAAGTGCTGGCCAACGTTGTTCTGCTCTTCGTGTTTTATTCATTCAAGATGACGTAGCAGATGGCATTATGGAAATGCTTAAAGGTGCTCTAGCTGAGTTACACATTGGCGATCCATCGTTACTATCAACTGATGTTGGTCCGGTAATTGATGAAAAAGCACTTAAAAACTTAAACGAGCACGTTGAGTACTTAAAAGGTAATTCTATACTTCATTACGAATGTAAAATTCCTGATAATACACAAAATGGCGCATACTTTTTTGCTCCTCGTTTATACGAAATCAAAGACTTATCAGTACTTAAACGTGAAGTATTTGGCCCATGTGTTCATATTGTTCGCTTTAAATCGAATGAACTTGATGATGTGATGGATCAAATAAATAACACGGGCTATGGTCTGACAATGGGTGTTCATTCACGTATTGAAGAGCGCTGTGAGTACCTTGCTAAAATGTCACGTGCGGGTAATGTTTACATTAACCGAAACATGATTGGTGCTATTGTTGGTGTGCAACCATTTGGTGGCCGTGGTTTATCAGGTACTGGCCCTAAAGCCGGTGGCCCTAACTACCTACAACGTTTAGTAAAAGAAAAGGCATCACCAGATAACGTACAAATGACAAACCTGACGCCTGACGAACTTGATTTACACCACTACAGCGGTGCAAATGAGCAAGTTAAAAAGCTAATGGCTAACTCAATGCGCGATGAAAAAATCTGGCGCGCAACACCACTAAACGACCGTGTTTCGGCTGTACGTCAGTTGCTTGCTAAAATCGCGACGGTAGAAATTATCGACGATTTAGCAGACGACTTAGCATTAACATTATCAGAAGCACGTGCACAGCTTAACCGCCTTGAAAAGCACATGCGTAAGTTTACTACCCTGCCTGGGCCAACGGGTGAGTCTAATACACTTCATCTAGAAGCACGTGGTTGTGTAGTGTGTTATGCAGATAAGAGCACATCATTTAACTTCTGGGCATTGTCTATCATCACTGCTATTGCCGCAGGTAATACGGTAATTACTGTAGCGTCTGAGCTGTTTTATGATGAAGCCGTTGCCTTTAAAGATAAATTTATCTCTACAGGTGTTGCAGAAGGTGTTTTCCAAGTAGCTAAACCTAATCAGTTACAAGCTATTTTGGCGCACCCTCATTTAGCCGGTGCGGTAGTTGCTGCTCGTTCGTCTCGCTTAGGCTACTTTAGCCAACAGCTTGCACAGCGTAAAGGTGCTATTTTACCGGTAATTAGCTCTGAGTATTACGATACATTAATCAAACGTCTTATTACTGAAAAAACAATCAGTATTGATACAACAGCATCAGGTGGTAACACATCACTAATGACGCTTGTTGAAGATGATGAATAATTAAGCTAATGCTTTTTAACTAAAAAATAAAAAAAGGCACTGAAAAGTGCCTTTTTTATTAGGTAGTAACGTATATATTTGTTAGCTTAATGAAAGATTAACAATAGAAGTAATAAATTTGAAAATAATTCCTGTTGGTCAGTTACTGCCTGGTATGTTTGTGCAAAGTGTTACCAGGCAAACTGGCAGTATTAAAATTAAAAATCAAGGCTGGGTTAAAACTCAGGCTGGTATTAATAACCTAATAAAAGCAGGAATTTTAGAAGTAGAAATAGACCCTGATAAAACCCTCATTGACTCAGTCCCTGAAAAAGCTCCTATCACTGTACCTGCAACAAAAATAAAGCGTGACCCTTGGCAAAAAACACACAGTGCCGAACAAGAAATGGGAAAGGCAAAAAAGCTGTATGACGAAGCTAAAACACTGCAAATAAAAGCATTTAAAGATATTAAAGCAGGCCGCGATATAGATATTACGCCATTCAGAGAGCTGGCAAGTGGCTTTATGGACTCTGTTTTTAGAAACCAAGATGCCCTAGCCTGCCTTACCCAAATGCGCCAAAAAGATGCTTACCTACTTGAGCACTCTATTAATGTATCGATATTAATGGGGATTTTTGCTAAGCATTTAGGTATAGAAAAAAACATTATCGTTGAACTGACTACCGGCGCACTTTTACACGACATTGGTAAGATAAAAATTCCTGATGAAATACTCAATAAACCAGGTCGCTTTACCGATGATGAATTTAAAATAATGAAAATGCACTCGCTTTTCAGTAAAGAGATATTAGAAGAGTCTGGTTTAACGGGTATTGCAGTTGATATTGCTGGCATGCATCACGAAAGGCTTGATGGTAAAGGCTACCCGTTTGCTAAAAAGGGCGACGAAATAAGTCAATACGTACGTATGGCGTCAATTGTGGATGTATATGATGCACTTACCGCAGAACGTGTTTACAAAGCAGGCATGGAGCCAATAAAAGCCTTTAAAATACTAAAAGACGGATGCCCAGATAGCTTCGATCCCGAGCTGCTTAATAAATTTATTCAATGTATTGGTATTCATCCGATAGGAACGCTCGTTAGATTATCGAGTCAAAAAGTTGGTTTAGTGACCGAGAGTAACCCTAGCACACCGCTAAAACCTATCGTTAAAACATTTTACAGTGCTAAGCATAGTCGCTATACAGAGATAAAAGATATCGATTTAGCTAATAAAAAAACCCTAGATACCCTTGAGTCAGCGGTGAAACCTAAAGAATATAATATTGATTTAGAACGCTTTTATAAAAACTCAATATTATCCTAAGCAATATTGAGAGCTCAACATTCTACCGAGCTCTCAACATAATAGCTAAGCGTTTACTGCGGCCAGTCTTGCAAAGCTTTTAAGCTAAACTCATAACCATCAAAATCAAGTACACTTTGCTCAGGTGTAATCTCTCTTACAGTTAAAGCGCCTATGCTCTCTCCTTCATGTAGCTCTCGGCCATTTAGCTTGATCCAACGCTTGTCAGCGCTCGATGAATAAATATGCGCTTGATATTTAATACTAGGTAACATTGATTGCAAGCCATCTGGTAGCAATTCTACAGGCTCAACACGTGATGACGTTTTTGATGCATGGGTAACTTCATAATCCTGATTTTTTTCGACGTCTTGTATAGCTTGCGCAAACGCATTTTTAAGTGTTGTAGGCACCTCATCAAGCTCAGGATCGCTCATCTGTTGAGATTGGTTGTTACCATTAATTGGCTTACCTAGTACTTTATATTTACTCATATCTAGTTGAGCTGATGCTGTATTTTGACTTTGCCCAAATACCGAAGCGTTCTGTGTATTATTTGGATTGTAATTATTTTGTGGATTAAATACTGGCTGATTATAATTTTGAACTGGCATTACTTGTTGCACGTTCTGCTGATTATAACCCGTTGCGCTCGTGACCTGACTCGATGGCATAGGAATATATTGCCCATTAGGCGTTAATAACATTTGCTGTACACCATTAGGTGTTTGCACATGTACAAGTTGCCCTTCAATCGTTGCAGTATTTGTTGGAGCTACTTTAGCAGGTTCTAACTTAGCTATTTGCTGCTTTTCAACTGCGGCATCTACCTCTTTAACTTTTTCTTTAGTTGACGATTTTTCGCTTTCAACCACCTTAATTACAGCGGGTTCCGATATGTTTAATAAAGTAGTACCTTGAAACCACTTACCAGTAGTAAACCCACCAGCTACCGCAATAAAAGCAGCTAAGCTTGTACCAAATACTAACGCTAATCGTCTATAACGCTTAAGTGCTTGCTGTTGCTTTAACTGCTCTGATTGTAAGTCGTATTGCTCAGCACTCATATCTGATTGCTGCGACTGCTTTAGCGCATCTAATAAATAAGACATAACTTACCTAACTATAAAATAAATGAAAGCCCAATGCCTACGGCAAATAAAGCAGCGAATGCAAGGCTATATGGTACAAATGACGTTGCTTTGTTGGCCTCATTAACTGGCGCTACAAAATCCATGGGTAATGACTCATGTGCTGATTTTTTTATTATATCGCTATCAACTATCAACTGCTGCTTTGCAAAAGTGCCTACCAAAGCTCGCTCACATACCAAGTTCATTAATCGTGGCACACCACCGGTTAATTGATGAACAGCTTGCATGGCATCCATCGAAAAAATTCCTTTATCACATCCTGCAACATGTAACCGATGCTTTATGTAAGCAACTGTTTGGCCTTGCGTAAGTGGTAATAAATGGTAACGAGCTGTTATTCTCTGGGCGAGTTGCCTTAATTCATTGCGCTTTAAAAGCTCTTGTAGCTCAGGTTGACCAACCAATACTATTTGTAATAATTTTTTATGATCGGTTTCTATATTTGTCAGCAAGCGTAATTGTTCAAGCACATTAGGGGCAAGTAACTGCGCTTCATCAATTATAAGTATGGTGTGCCCACCCGATTTATTATTGGTCTCTAAGTGCTTTTTTATAATATCGGTAAGACTTTTAAGCGTCGCATTATTAGCATCGTAACTAATGTTGAGCTCATCACAAATACTAGCTAATAACTCTAGCTCTGAAAGTGCTGGGTTATGGATCATCGCTACTTGCGTGTTTTCAGGTAACTGCTCTAACATACTGCGGGTAATTGTAGTTTTACCAGTACCCACTTCGCCTGTTAATAATACAAAACCACCGTCTTCACCTAATCCATAGGTAAGGTGTGCTAAGGCTTCTTTATGTCGTTCACTTACAAATAAGTAATGAGGGTTGGGCGAAATTGAAAAAGGTTTTTCATTCAGGCCAAAATAGCTTAAATACACCGTGATGTTCCTTCGTAATTAAATCACGGCCTATAATGGCAAAAAAACGCACTAAGTGACAACGTTGTAAGCGCTTTATTATTGAAATAACGTAAATTTATGTAAAACAAAAAAATGCAGCGGTTTTAAGGCTGCACTTTCATCTGTCTAATCTTAGTAAGTACTTTATTCTTCGTAGCGAACTAACCGTAAATACACATTACTAGTTTTGGCGTGCAAGCTATTCAGCCCACTATCAAATTGATAAACCCATGCAGAGCTCATCGTGCTCACACCCGATGTATTTGACCAATAGTTTTGAAGCTTAGTACCAAAAAACACCTCTTCATTAATGCTCGGCTCGGTGCAACTGTGCTCTAAAATACTCGCCAACTCTTTAATGTTAGGCATTTGCCAATCATCGTAATCTGCGGTTGTATCATTTTTAGCACCGCGTAGTGCTTCTTGCCAAGTAAGAGAAGGTGTAGAGCCTTCGCAAAGCTGCGTCTCTGTATTATAAATTTGCCCATAACTACAACGTTGCCACATAAGGCCTGTTTCGGTATCAGACACTGTGCCATCTGTATTTATGGTAAATCTATCTGTCGGCGTTGTGGTATCTGCACCGTCGTAGCACGTTTGCGCCGCTGCAATATTAAAGCTCAAGCTTATAGTTGCTAGTGCATAGAGTAATTTTAATCTCATTATTTTCTCCTAACGGCTTCTAACTAAACGAACATACGCAGTATTTTCTTTTGGATAAGCAAGATCGTTACCATCACTCATATCAATAATGTACGCTTGCGATAAACTTGTACCATCGGCTGCAGTTTGTGAAGTCCAATAACGTAAGTGACTTAATGCACTTTCACTTGGCATATTGGGGAAAAACACCTCATCAATTAATATGCTTTGCCCTTGTTTACCATAATCAATTAAACCTAAAAGCTCTGTATAAGTAGGTAACCGCCAATTTGTACCACCACAAAAATCTAAGTTATTCACTTCGTTTATATAACTTTGTACTCCACAACTCGTATCATCCGGACAAGTTGAATTGGCTGTACTAGTATCGGTAAAAGTAGTGTCGCCTAAATCCCAAAAGTAATGATTTTGCCCCTCACGCAAGCTTGTATTTGGCAATACTCCTGAGGATTCACTTTTTACTTCCCATACAAGTCCAGTAACATTATCGCGTATACAGGTAAAGTCACTACTATTATCACCAACTTCATCAGCAAACTGATTAAGTTTAGTGTAATCAAACGCTAAATTACCTTTACCAACCTTATCTAAACGGTTTGCATAGCTATCGCGTCCAAGTTCAGCATCTTGCGCTGGAAAGTCATCGCTTTCACAGTTAATGCGTTGGGTGTTGTTATAGCACTCACCAACACCACTATCGTTTATAAGCCCAAGCGCTTTTGGTGATACATCAACAAATAAAGAATCTGTATCGGTGCGTCCTTTTGAGTCGGTTACCGTTACTTCAAAGCTCAACGTGGATTCAGTATCTACATCAGAGGCAAAAAATGTCGTTGTACATTGGTCGCTATTACTTAATGTTTCGCTATTACCGGTAAGTTGTTGCCACTTACACTGATAGGTATCGGTGACAGTTTCGCTATTCGTTGCATCAAGCGTTACTTCTTCAAACTCTTCGACATTTTGATCAGCGCCTGCATTTGCATCCACTAGTTCATTTGTTTTATTAAGCGTCATTGAATATTGAGTACTCGCCTCACCGCCTTCATCATCAGTGACTGTTAGCTGCCAAGACAAATTTACGTTACTTTCTAGTAAAGGATGAGAAAAGCTAAGAGTTGACTCATTAAAGCTAGCAATATCTAAATCAGGACCTGATAGCAGTTGCCACAAATAACTATCAATTTGGCCATTATCATCAGGATCGCTCGACTCAAGGGCGCTCAAAGTCACTGTATCTTTGTATACAGAAGGAAGTGTTTCAGGAGATGTTTGGGTAACAACAGCAAGAGGAAGTTGATTATTAGAGCTCACTGAAATAGAAATGTCGTCACTAACAGCGCTACTACCGGTGCTTTGATAGCTTACTCTTAAGATTATTTCACTATCAGTTTTTACGTCAGGGGCTGTCAATGTTTGCTCAGCGCCTTCAAGCGGAAAACCTTCTAAGCTTGGGCCGCTAACTTGTTGCCATGAAAACGTACCATCAGCGGGGGAACCTTGTGCTGTGATAGTAAATTCAGTTTTTTCGATAATTTGTAAATCGGTTCCAGCATTAACAGATGTTTCTACAACTGTATTATCGCTATCACCGCCACCGCCTCCACACGCACTCAGCAAACCGCAAGAAATGAGGGGGATTAAAGCAAACGCTTTCATACGCAGCACCTTATTATGTCAAATAATTACTATAGTGTAATTACTAGCAATAAAGATGCCATTAAAGTACTACATATATGTATCTTGATGAATGCGTACAAACAACTTCGTACCGATTTTACTGTAATCTACTTTGTATTCACGCCCATCTAAAGCTTGAATAAATAGTAATTGTTTTTCTTCGCCAAATACATCAGGGCTTCCAACATAGACTATTTCTAAATAGCGATCTTTTGCATCACGGCGGTTTTTAGGTAACTCTTCTTTAAATGGCTCTAAGCCATGTTGAGTCACTTTAATTTTAGGATGAATTTCAGAGTTTACAATCACTAAATCATGCTTTTTATCTTTATGTATTATGGTGTTTCGACCACTTTTTAAAAAGGCTCTCTCTTGACTCATTTTTCTTTCCTACAGTCGCAGCTTAATTATTAATTTGCGACGCTATAAACTGACTAGGCTCGCGCTTCCACTTATTTAAGTTAGCACTAAATGCCCAAATATCTCTATCTAACACACTAGCTGGTAATAATAAATCGTAACCGGTTAACAGTTGAAGGTGCTTAGTCCTGTTAGCAAACATAGCTATAAGACCAGTATAGCTTATCCCTTTATGAGATGTGTAATGTGTATCTTCTATTAGCCATTCTGATGGGCAATTGCCATTTTTGCAATGTTTTTGAACAACTTGCATAAATAAATTACGCTGCTCTATTAATAATTTCCCTGCAATTCGAGGCGCTATGCTTGTTAAAAAGTCATCTATGTCGTTTACCTTTATACCAACCGCATTTAATTCTAAGTAATCAAAGCCATTTTCTACTTTGGGTATACCACTGTGATGAAAGTTACTATGAGGCATATACCAAGCTCCGTATTTATGGCAATAAACGAGCTCAGACTCATTTAATATAAGGCTATGATATGGCTCTTGAGTTTTTAAATATCCAATAAAAATAGCGGCAATACACAAGCTCACTAAAAATATTTCAAGTATGCTAATCTCACCCGGCCTCAGTAAATTAAACAACATAATAAAAACTAAACCAATTGCACCTGCAACAAGCACTTCAATTGCGTTTCGCGCACCTTGTGCCCGAAACTTAATGGCATTGTTAGATTTATCCATATTGGTAAAACACCATATAAAAAACAAGCATAATAACAGCCCAAATTATGACCTTTCTTGTTGTTATACATAAGTTACAGGTGGTTTTAAATTTCATACATTACCGCTTTTTCCTCAACAAAATAGGAACAATGAATAAATCTTATTTACTTTTACGCTTAACGCACAAATTTATGAGACACATAACCGTCTTTTCCCGGTCTTATTTCGTACAATACTTACAATTCATTTTCAGGTATGAAATCAATGTACTCAAGACAATCAGGTAAAGCACTTTTTCCATTTATTATTACGTTACTTTTAATATTTAGCGTTTATTTATATCTACCCGCTAGCCACGGCGAACAGGCCGATTTATCACAAATGTCTACTCAAGTAACAGCTCATACTGTTACTTCTCAGGAAAACGCAGTGATGATAGAAGCGATCGGTAGCGCGCGTGCAAACCAAGCAATCTATATAAAAAGTGCGCAAAACGATTATGTCACAGATATATATTTTAAAGACGGCGACTTAGTCAGTAAAGGACAAAAGTTAGTACAGTTACAGAGCCAACAAGAACAGCTTGCCGTTAAAGAGCTTGGCATTAACTTACGAGAAGAACAACGTCAGTTAGATCGCCTAACCGAACTTTCACGCTCGCAATCAACGGCAAAGTCGTTACTTGAAGAGCAGTTATCTCGTGTTGATGCAACAGAGGCCCAACTAGAAAGCGCTAAAACTAAATTAAACGAAATGACTATTAGTGCGCCCTTTTCAGGCCTGTTAGGTAAGCGTGAAATATCAATAGGTGCTTACGTAAGTAATACAACAATAATCACAACACTTGATGATATTAGTATTATTAAAGTTGACTTTAAAGTACCTGAAAAATATTTAGCACAATTAAATATGGGCATGAAAGTGCTTACGCAAAACGATGCCTACCCAGGACAAACATTTAACGGCAAGGTAACGCATATTAGCTCGCGTATTGATTCGGTTACTCGCAGTGTTGAAGTAACAGCAAGTTTTGCCAATAAATCAGGATTACTTCGCCCTGGTATGTTACTAAATACAGCACTTGAGCTAAGCAGCAACCAAGCTTTAATGGTGCCAGAAAAAGCGGTTATACCTTTGCAAGACAAACACTTTGTTTTTCAAATTCAAGATGGGATAGCTAATAAAATTGAAGTGCATGTTGCTAGCAGAAATAATGGCTGGGTTGCTATCGACGAAGGCCTAACTGATGGCGAGCAAATTGTTACTGAGGGGCTAATAAAAATTCGCTCTGGAAGTAAAGTAAGCGTAAAGGGGTAATACGTGAAAATTACAGATACTAGCGTCAAGCGCCCCGTTTTTGCCATTGTAATTAATTTACTGCTTCTTACTTTTGGACTGGTTGCGTTTACTATGCTGCCACTTCGTGAATACCCGGATATTGAAACGCCGATTGTAAATATCAGCACTGAATACACAGGTGCTTCTGCCGAAATTATAGAAACCAAAATAACGCAAATAATAGAAAATCGAATTTCAGGTATTGAAGGTATTAAAAGTATTAACTCATCGAGTCGTAATGGACGTTCAAACATTACCATTGAGTTTGATATTAACCGCGACATAGATGCAGCATCTAACGATGTACGCGAACGTGTAGCACGTGCACTTGATAGTTTGCCGGATCAGGTACGCCCGCCAGAAGTATCTAAATCAAATAGTGATGAAAGCCCAATCGCCTGGTTTGTATTAAACAGCGAAACAATGGACTCGTTACAGCTCTCTGATTACGCGCAGCGTTTTATTGTTGACCGCTTAGCCGTAGTAGATGGTGTATCTAACGTACGTATTGGTGGTGAGCGCCAATACGCCATGAAAATTTGGCTTAACCGCCAAGCAATGGCCGCACGGGGTATTACCTCAAGCGATATTGAAAATACACTGCGTACAGAAAACGTTGAACTACCCGCCGGCGAAATAGAATCTATAGATCGTGACTTTACCGTGCGTACTGCCCGTAGTTATAAAGATCAGCGCGATTTTAAAAACCTGGTAATTAAGCGTGGTGATGAAGGTTACTTAGTACGTTTAGGTGAAGTTGCCGATGTACGTTTAGAAGCTGCCGATGACGAAAGCTTATTTCGCGGTAACGGGCGTAATATGATTGGCTTAGGTATTGTAAAACAAGCTAAAGCAAACACACTTACCGTAGTAGATAACGCGCGCAGTGAACTTGAAAAAATCAAACGTAATCTACCTGAAGGCACTACAATTCAAGACAGCTACGATTCGTCTGTATTTATTAAAGAGTCTATTAATGAAGTTTACAGCACACTTGCCATCTCTATGGGTTTAGTCGTACTCGTTATATTTTTGTTTTTAGGCAATATACGAGCAACGCTTATCCCTGCGGTCACCGTACCGGTCGCACTTGTTGGTAGCTTTATGTTTTTATTGGCAATGGGCTACTCAATTAACTTACTCACTTTACTTGCCTTAGTACTGGCCATTGGTTTAGTAGTAGATGATGCCATTGTAATGCTTGAAAACATTCACCGTCGTATTGAACTGGGTGAGCCGCCGTTACTAGCTGCATTTAGAGGCGCGCGTGAAGTAGGTTTTGCTATAGTAGCAACCACGCTTGTACTAATATCGGTGTTTGTGCCATTAGTATTTATGGATGGCCGTATAGGTGCATTATTTACTGAGTTTGCTATGGCGGNGCTGCCGTATTTTTCTCAAGTGTTACAGCACTTACTCTCGCACCAGCCTTATGCTCTAAAGTACTTAAAGTATCAGACAAACCAAATAAATTTAGCCAATGGATGGATCGCCAGTTTACTAAAATTGAAGTAAGTTACCGTAATTCACTCTCCACCAACATAACCCGTAAATGGGGTTTAATGGTGAGCTTATTATTAGCTGGCTTTGTTAGTTACTCGTTGTTTTTACAAGTTCCTTCTGAGCTAACGCCAAAAGAAGACCGTGGCACGTTCTTTATTATGATGAGCGGCCCAGAAGGCGCAAGTTACGAAAATAACGCCGCTAATATGGCTAAAATTGAAGAGCGCTTAATGCCTTACTCGCAAGCGGGTGAGCTAAGTCGTGTACTTGTTCGAGTGCCTGGCTGGGGTGGCAGCGGCGGTGTTGCGATTGTTGGTATGGCCGATTGGGATAAACGCAAACGCTCAACCTGGGAAGTAATGGACGAAATAAGCGGTAAAATGCAAGAAGTTACCGATGTTCGTGCATTTGCCATTATGCGCCGTGGTATTGGTGGTGGTGGCTCATCTCGCCCAATTGAGTTTGTACTGCAAGGTAATGATTACGCACAACTTGCCGATTGGCGTGACCGTATAATAAAGCGTGCTGAGCAAAACCCTGGTTTAGTAAGAATCGATCATGATTATAAGGAAACCTTCCCACAGTTTTTAGTCAGCATAGATAAAAACAAAGCTGCCGATTTAGGCGTTTCGGTATCTGATGTAGGCCGTACACTTGAAACAATGCTTGGCCAGCGCCGTGTTACGACCTTTATTGACCGCGGTGAAGAATATGATGTGATTTTAAAAGGGACAAAAGAAGATTTTACCAATCCTACTGATATTTCAAATATATACCTTAAATCACGAAGCGGTGAACTAGTTCCACTTGATAGCCTTATCAGCTTAAAAGAAGAAGCAACAGCATCGCGCTTAAACCGCTACAACCGTATGCGCGCAATTACATTAAGCGCCAACTTAGCCGACGGTTATACCCTTGAGCAAGCGCTTAACTTTTTAAACGAAGTAGCCGCGCAAGAAAACGATATAGATGGCGCAGTAGATTACAAAGGTGAGTCGCAGCTTTATTACGAAGGCGCATCAGCGATGACCTACGTATTTATACTTGCACTCACCGTTACCTTCTTGGTACTTGCTGCACAGTTTGAAAGCTTTATGCACCCATTTGTAATTATGCTTACCGTACCGCTTGGTTTAATGGGCGCTATGTTTGGGCTTTGGGCTACAGGACTGACCTTAAATATTTACAGCCAAATAGGTATTGTTATGCTCATAGGCTTAAGTGCTAAAAATGGTATTTTGATTGTGGAATTTACTAACCAATTACGCGATAAAGGCGTTGAGTTTAGTGAAGCAATACTACAAGCCGCTACCCAGCGCCTTCGCCCAATAATAATGACCTCACTAACAACCGTTATGAGCTCTGTTCCTTTGGTTTTTGCTTCAGGCCCCGGCGCCGAAAGCCGTATGGTAATTGGTGTAGTTGTGTTTACAGGGGTTATTGTATCTACCCTGCTGACTCTTTTTGTTGTACCTGCTGCGTATTATGCTCTATCGAAAAATACACAGTCACCTGAGTTTTTACAACAAAAGCTGAATAAACAAGCTGCTGAAAAGCCTTTCGAAGAGATCTAATCTCTTTATTGCGCCGTAACCTTGTTGTTGCGGCGCATACAATTTATGCTCGCCTTTAAACTCCATATACATTTTAGGAATACTTATGAGCTCAACAACGCAAGTAGCAACATTTGGTGGCGGCTGTTTTTGGTGTATAGATGCAGCATTTAGACGTGTAAATGGCGTATTAGATGTGAGTTCTGGCTATACCGGTGGCGAAACCGACACCCCAACCTATAATTCTGTATGCTCTGGCACAACCGGGCACGCTGAGGTTGTTAAAATTGAATTTGATACCAATGTAGTTAGCTTTGAAACACTTTTAGCAATGTTTTTCACTTTGCATGATGCAACACAATTGAATCGCCAAGGTAACGATATAGGCACACAGTATAGAAGCGTTGTTTACTATCACGATGAAGCTCAACTAAAGCAAACCAATGAAATGATAGCTCAACTGCAAAGCCATGTGAGTGAGCCAATTGTGACAGAAGTCAGCCCTGCCACTACGTATTATCCAGCAGAGCATTATCATCAAGATTACTATAACGAAAACCCACAGCAGGGCTACTGTAGTATTTTAATAGCACCTAAATTACATAAGTTTGAAACCGTATTTAAAGAGTTCTTAGCTGACTAGCTAATTTGAGTAGTTAAATTGATTAGTTAAACTTAGCTACACATTAAAAAGCCCGACATAAGTCGGGCTTTTTAATATTAATAAATACAGTTAAAACTGGTAGCTTGCACCTGCAAAAAAGCGACGCTCTGGCGTGTTGTAGTAATACACTTCACCCGTTGTAAAATCAGTGTTTGAATCAACAGCGTTATATTCTTTATCAAATAAGTTTTCTACACGAAGCGAAACTTCAATATGTTCATTTACTTGATAATTACCCGCTAAGTTCCAAAGCGTGTATGATCCTAAACGCGTCACAGCACCTTGTCGGTCGCTACGGTATTGCATGTCTAAGCTTGCGTCAAAAGCACCAAACTGTTTTGCAAGTTCCCAGTTAAAAGTACGTTTAGCAACATTACGCAACTCTGCGCCCGTTTCTTCGTCTTCAGCGCTTAAGTAAGCAAAATTAAGGTTGCTATCAAAACCAAAAAACTGCTGAGATAAGCTAAATTCAACCCCTTCGTAGCGTGCTTCATTCAAGTTGATAGGAAAAAAGTTAGAATCTAAAGATATCTTATCTTCAATATCATTTCTAAAAATAGCAACGTCAATACTTGCTATATCAAAATCTACATTTAACCCAATCTCTTGATTTAATGATTTCTCAGGCTCTAAATCAGGATTAGATGAAGGTGGAAAACCAGGAAAAGCCGGAAAGTATAAATCGTTAAATGTAGGTGCTTTAAAGCCAGTGCTTTGGCTTATGCGGAACGTGGCGTCTTCAGATAAATGATAACCCGCAGCGGCTGTATATGTTGTTTCATCACCAAACTGTTCATCATCGTCTTGGCGAATTGTTAAATTAGCTAACACTTTTTCAGCATTGTAATAAGCCCCAACAAATACAGCTAATACATCACGCTCTTGCATATCATACTGCGTTGAACTGTGCGATACATCATCGTTGTACCAGTTAACACCACCGCTAATATTAAGCTCTTCAGATAGTATATATTGACCGTTATAATCAAATTGCACACGTTTAGTTATAAAATCATTTACACCAAATGCTGAGGTATCGTGAGAATCATCTGTTGAAATAGCAATATCAATACTGTGCGATTGGTTAGTGTAGTTTTTACTCCAACCTGCAGAAAGCTGATAGTTTTTAAAATCACCTGTTTCTATAGTACTTGTGGCTGGACTAAAGCGACTGTCGTAATCTGCATAGCCTTCACTGTATTGGCCTAAAAACTTAAAGTCGCCGTAATGTGCATCGGTGTAGTTTATTTTAAAACCAAGGTTTTTATTTTCATAGCCATCTTCATCTGGTGCTACGCCTTGCAGTGCATCAAAGTTATCTGTTTTTTCAAAGCCTGCGTTAAATGCTGTTGTTATATCATCTGATTTTACAGAGCCTGCAACTTGATAATTTTGATAAGAGTCAGAACCAAATGTAGCGCTTAGGGATAAGTTATCCGACTCACGCGTAATAATATTAATAACACCAGCGAGTGCATCAGAGCCATAAACAGCCGCGCGAGAGCCCTTAATAATTTCAATGCGTTCAATACTATTTAAAGGGACATTATTTAATGCTTTTTGACCAAGTGTTGCTGAGCCTGTACGTACACCGTCAATCAAAATTAGCGTATCGCCAGAGCCAGTACCACGAAGTGACACACCTGTATTTTGGCCAAAACCACCGTTTGGATTAACCTGAAAACCAACTCGCGTGCTTAATAAGGTTGGTAAATCGCGTACGTTGCTTGCTTCTATTTCTGCACGCTCAATAACATTTACACTTGCTAAAACGTCATTGATTGATTGCTCAAATTTATTAGCTGTAACGGTTATTTTTTCAATTGATTGCTCTGCGCCAGACACAGAAAATGAAAGCGCAGCAGAAATAGCAACGCCTAAAGTTGTTTTGTTTAACATGATGTCCCCTACCTTTGCCCACCGCAAAGATTTAAGTAAGTAAGATTGCATCAAGGCCGGTCTCCGGACTCAGTAAGCACATCAAAATATGCAATACTTTACCGTTGCGGGGGCAGTGTTGGGCTTGTAGTCATCATGAAAACGCACCAACTTCCCGATTATCCTGCTAAAAAAATCATTACATGAAGTGGCTAGCAAGCACCTTGAAAATATGTCGCTATTGTGAGTATTTTGTTTACAAATGTCAATGGACGTCTATACAGCTAAAAACCTTTAAAATGCAGTTAGGGGCTAGTATAGTTTGAAGAAACTCCATATTTATCAAGTAGCTTCTGAAGTTGTATTTGTGCAGTAGGTAAGCTTAGTATTTCATCCATTTTATTACTAGTGATCTTATTTGATTTAGAGTTAACTAAAAAGTGCGTTTTATAAACGGCATCTGGTACGTTACTTTTATAGAGTAAATCCATATTAAAAGTATTTTGATTTTTAAAATATTGGTAAGCAATATTATTTAAAACACCTACTTCCGCGCGCTTTAATAGCAGCATTTTAACCACATTGAATTCATCAATGGTTAAACTTACCTGATGTTCCTCACTTAAAAATTCGGCATCGGTATTAAATCCAGCAAATTGATACGAGTACCCCAATACCCCAACCTTTGTTAATGACGTAATGTCGTCAAAGTAAGCTTGCTCATTTGTATTTTCTTTAAGCGTATAAAGCTCATTTTTGGTAATGGTATAAAATTCGGTTTTTTTAATATTCTCTTGCGCTGATTGTGGGATCCATTGCAGTGCCATTAAAAATAAAACATCAAAATTATTTTTTTCAACTGACAAAGCAAGCCTTTTTACAGGTAGAGACTCAAGTACGAAGTTAAACTCCTGCTGTGCGCCGTTTAAAATCTTAATAAACTCAGGAGCAAAACCCTGTTTTTTTTGCGCATTAATAATAATGGGAAAGTAGCCATCTTCAACCAGTACATCAATATCAACTGTTTTTGATAAGCTTGGTTTGGTAAATGTAAGCAAAACAAATAACAAAAATAATTGATGACGTTTCATTTTAATACCTTCTAGTGTGAAGTACTTAATTGCATGTGATTAAATATAATAGCTTAAATATCAAAAAGGAGATTAATACATACGGGAGTATCTAGGCAATAAAGAGGGATAATAGTGAGATATTTAAAAAGAGTAAGTAGCTTCAATCTGTCTGTAAGTATAAACAGATTAAAGCATGCTTAATTTAAAACTATTTATTAATTAATCGCGGAAATTTTTAAACTGAAAAGGCTGACCTAGCTCAGCACTGCGCACTACTTGCATAGCCTCTTGAAGATCGTCACGTTTTTTACCCGTTACACGTACTTCTTCGCCTTGGATAGCAGCTTGAACTTTAACTTTAGAGTCTTTAATGGCTTTAACTACTTTTTTAGCCATGTCCTTTTCGATACCTTGCTTTAAGCCAACGTTACGAAATACATTTTTACCTGCACGGGTAATATCTTGAAGCTCTAAGCTTGATACATCCATACCACGCTTAGATATTTTGTTAGCTAAAATATCAAATAATTGCATAACCTGAGAGTCTGCTTCAGCTTTAAGCTTAATTGTTTTGTCATTTAGCTCAATAGATGCATCTACGCCTCTAAAGTCAAAGCGAGTCTCTAGCTCACGATTTGCATTATCAACTGCGTTTTTAGCTTCGTTCATTTCTACTTCAGATACAATATCAAATGAAGGCATTGGTTTGCTCCTAACTATTTAATCTTAATTTTATGTGGCAATTATAACGCTAAAATTATAAATCTTTACATTTTTCTGCATCTTGTTCAGGTGCGATATTAAATTAGTTTGATATACTTGCGCCTCTTTTTTAAGCGATTTTAGGATTTGTCGTGACAAGGCGTGTTTATCAAGCAATTTTTTTAATCAGCATAGTAGCTTTTACCTTTTTATTTGCCAAAGAAATAAAAGGTGGCGTTGTAAATTTATTTCCTCATGTTGATAAAGTCGCCCATTTTGGGATTTTTTTTATACTAGCCANTGGCAGGTTATGGCGCCTCTATAGAAATAATGCAAGACGCACTTCCATATAGGCAAGCATCACTCGGTGATTTTTTTGCTGATTTTGCAGGTGCCGCAAGCTACTTTTTACTTAGAGTAATTTTTACACCTCGAAAAAAGAACCCATATGGCTAATATTTTAATTGTCGGCGATGGTGCTATTGGCTTGTTACTTAGTCATTTTCTAAGTGCGTCGCATAATGTCAGTGTTTTAACTCGCAAAAGCCCAACAAATACCCGCTTTTATAGTCGAGGAAAGGGTGCATCTAAAAAAATTGACGCACAATTTATTTCATTAAATCAGCTAAATAAAGCGGCTGAATTTGATGTTGTTTTATTTACCGTTAAAGCCTTTCAAGTACTTGATGCATTTACGCAAATAAAGCCGTTTTTACCAAATCATTGCTCTGTTGTACTTTCGCATAACGGAATGGGTAATGTTGATGAGGTAAATAGCCAGCTAAGCACTCACCAAGCACTCTACTTTTTAACGACAAGCATAGCGGGCTTTAAATCAAACCAATACATTGTGCAGCACACTGGTGAGGGACAAAGTGTTATTGGTGCTTGTAATGAATTAGCTTTTCAAAATAGCGCGCCAATAGCTGATATTTTTAAAGTGATACCCAGCCTAAAGTTTACTAATAACATTCAGCAGCTTCGTTTTGAAAAACTACTCGTAAATATTGCCATTAACCCATTAAGCGCTTTAAGTAATGTAAAAAATGGTGAGTTACGCGCACCTAAGTACAATGCTATAATTTTTAATGCACTCACTGAAGCATGCAATATAGCAAAGGTACAAGGGCTTAATATCCCATTGATTAAAGCACTTAATACCGCTTATAAAATAATGGAATTAACGTCTGACAATTACTCTTCAATGCAGCAAGACGTCGCGCATTGCAGAGAAACTGAAATATCAGCTATATGTGGCTATATTAGCCAACAAGGCAAACTTCACGGTATTCCTACACCTTACAACGATGAGTTGTTAGTCAAAATTCAGGCAAAAAAAAGCGTGGTATAAACCACGCTTATATAAGCTTTTAACTTTACGGGCGATAAACTTTTACAGTTTCGAAGCCCTGTTCGTGCAGCATAAGTGCCTGTAGTTGGCTCATTACGCCTCTGTCACAATATAAATAGTAGTCAGTGTCTTTTGGTAAATCACCAAACTTAGTAGCTAAACGGAAGAACGGCAAATGCACCACTTCAACACCATCGATTTCTAGCGGTGCAGCTTCTTCTTCCTCTGGTGAGCGAATATCAACTACCACAGAGCCTACAGGTAAATCAGCAACCGATTCAGCTTCTTTAAGTTCTTGTTTGGCTTCAACGTCAATATCACGCACATCCATTATGCGTGCGTTGTTTACAACGGTATCAAGTACATCAAAGTCGAACTTTTCTTCTTCACCAAGAATAACGTCTATTTTGGCTTTAACCGTTGGCTTTTTAGAAATAACACCACAGTATTCAGGCATTGTTTCTGCCATTTCGGCCGTACCAATTTGACGAGCAATATTAATAATTTCTTGCTTATCGTGTTGAATAAGCGGGCGTAAAATAAGCGTTTCAGTAACACGGTCAATCACGCTTAAATTCGCTAATGTTTGACTAGATACTTGGCCAATACTTTCGCCAGTGACAAGTGCCTGAATGTTTAACTTTTGCGCAACCACACTCCCTGCGCGCATCATCATACGTTTAAGTACAACACCCATTTGGCTGTTTTCAACGTTTTCTAAAATTTCAGCAACAACAGGTTCAAAATCAACCGTTACAAATTTAACTTTATGTGTAGAGCTGTATTTTTTCCATAAGTAGTAGCTTGCTTGCTTAACGCCAATTTCGTGCGCTGCGCCACCTAGATTAAAGAATAAAAAGTGTGTGCGTGCGCCTTTACGAATCATTTGGTAACTTGCTACACCAGAGTCAAAGCCACCCGACATAAGCGAAAGCACATCTTCTTGAGTTGGCAGAGGAAAACCAGCCATACCAAAATGTGTATGAGAAACAATGTAAGCTTTATCGTCTTTTACTTCTAGGCGTATTGTTACTTCTGGGCGGCTAAGCTTTACGCTTGCGCCTTCAATATGCTGATTTAATCCACCACCAACATAACGCTCTAAATCAGTTGAGGTAAAATCGTGTTGCCCTATGCGCTTAGCACGAACACAAAAGGTTTTACCCACAATAGTATGACCAACTAAAGCGATGGTTTTTTGATAAATATCATCAAGAGTTTCAAATTGTGTTTCGGTTACTTCAATAAATTGAACAATGCCAGGGATGCGTTTAAGGCTATCGATAAAATCAAGGCGGACTTGCGCGTCTTCAAGCTTTGTAACAACTGAAATGTTATCCCAGTTATTTCTTACTTGTACTTTTTCGTCAACACGGCGCAATACAATTTTAATGTTATTTTCTAACACTTTAGTAAAGCGTTTACGGACTGAACGGCTTTTAATGGCTATTTCAGGATGTAGTTTGACGATAAATTTAAGCATAGTTCACTCTTAGACTGCGGGAATTCGCGCTCCCAGGCATTTGGCGCGGGATTATAGCAAAAAATTCAGCGCCTAGGAAACAGCCTATTACTATCGATTAAACTACAGCTAGGGCCTGTTTATCTTTCGAGGTTAAATTTACAGCAGTGTGTTTGGTATTTAGGCAAGGCAGAGCCTATGTAGTGTGGTTATTCCCCATAAATAGGCGATAACGTAGCATAAATGCCAAACAAGCGCTGCCCAAAGGGTTCAGCCTAGGGGGCGATTAACTCTTTGTTGCCTACATGGATGTAGGTAAGGGGCGTGAGCAGGACGCGGAAGCTTTGCTCGGTTTTTACTTAGCCCACTAGGTTACAAACCTCGCGTCGCGATTTAATCGCCCCTAGATTGAACAAATTTTAATCCTGAAAGGTCAACAGGCCCTAAGGCTTGTTGCGCTAATTCAGTATATTTTTCACGTAGCAGGTTCATTTTATCAATGCTTTTATCGGTACTGTACGCTCTAAATAATGTAAGTACTTTTAAAATGCCATGATATATATCTTGCTCAGCAAGCGTACCACTTGGCCTACGGGCTTTAATATAAGGCGTCCAAAAACTAACCGTTAACTTTAGTGTATGTGCTAAATCAATGACATCTTGCTCATCAATAGCAATCATTTCACTGTCGCGAAGTCCTAAAATAATTTTACGAACTTGCTCTAACAACTCTAACTGAAAATCAATATAAGCTTGTTTTAAATCAGCATCTCTAGAGAGAATATCCCCGAGATTATCGTAAAAAAAATGATAGCGCCACATCAGCTCAAATAACGAATCTAGGTAAGCCGTTAAATGATTAAATGCATCATCATCTTTATTAATAGGTTTAAAGTGAGTATTTAAATGATCGCGATACAGCGCAAAAATATGACGGATAATGTCTTCTTTATTTTTAAAATGATAATAAAGATTACCCGGGCTCATCCCTAAGTTTGATGCAATATGATTTGTCGTTATTGCACGCTCACCATTTTCGTTAAACAACAAAATACTGGTGTGTATTATTTTATCCTTGGTATTCATATGCTAATACTCAAATTATCTATAGGCTACATTACACTCAAAAGAGGTAAACAGTATAAACAAATATGAATCATTAAAACACTCCCACCATGGACTGACCTGTTTAAAGAAAGTAAGTGTTTATATGCTTTTTTAGCTAGGCTGCTTTGTGGCATAAACACTGTTAAACTAGCGCTAAAATAATAAATAGTGAACATTATGAAAGTTATTGCAATTTACCCTGGCACCTTTGATCCACTAACTAATGGGCACACAGACCTTATTCAACGTGCAGCTAAAATGTTTGATACTGTATTAGTTGCGGTTGCTAATAACCCAAGTAAAAAACCCTGCTTTAACCTTGAAGAACGTGTTGAGCTTGCAAACTCTATTTTAAGCCACATAGATAATGTTAAGGTGATTGGTTTTTCTGGTTTATTGGCTGACCTTGCGCGCGAGCACAATGCTAATGTGCTTATTCGCGGTATTAGAGCTGTATCTGATTTTGACTATGAATTTCAATTAGCCAACATGAACCGCCGCCTGAACCCCGACTTAGAAAGTGTATTTTTAACACCCGCAGAGCGAAATTCATTTATTTCATCAACACTCGTTAAAGAAGTAGCTCGCCACAATGGTGATGTAAGCGAGTTTGTAGACCCTGTAATTGTTAAAGCTCTAAAAACTAAATTGGGCTGTGGTGCCAGTTAATAATAAATAAGGCCTGTTAGCACTGAAATCCATTACTAATAGGCCCTTTTATTAAACACTTTATTTAGCTTTCCTTCTAACCAAGCAAGTTTTAAAACATCTTTACCTATAAAGAAAACTAAAACCATGGTCAAATCTGTAAAATTTATACCTACTATGTACACCCACCAGAACCACCAAAATTCATAATGGTGCATAACATCATTATCTATATACATTGCAAAAAATAGTAAGGTGTTTATACCTAAACCAAATAATAAATAAATGTATACGCTGCTAATCTTTATAAAAAAACCAGATAAAATAATAACAAATAGAGTAATAATATCGAATAAGAAAAAATCGAAGTAAGTAATCGCGTCCATATCAATAAACATACTAGAAGAGTAAGAAAGTGCCATGATGAAAGATAGCCAAACAATGCTTTTATCTGCGCTATTTATCGAACTTGCTAAAGAATATAAAAAAGCCATCAAAAAGCCCCATTGTACAAAAATACCTATATAAAAAGAGATATTTGTATTTAAAAGTAGCTCAACCATTTTACTCCAACACTAGATAAAAAATTATTATACCGCTTTACATATTACGGCAACATCAAATAAAGGCACAAAATCACTCTTCTTTTAAGTTGAGCTTTACTGCCTCAGCGATCTAAATTTAACTTTCTAACACATCTTAAAAGCTTGTTTAAGCCTAAAAAATCCTTATTGATGATTAATACCAATGCCATGGTAAAATCGACAAAATACATCCCGAATGTGTAAATGGTCCAAAACCACCAATAGTAAAGAGTGCCAACGATTACAATATCGTAATGCATACCCAGGAACAGACACGTATTAATAAATAGACCAACAATTACATAGACAAAAGCAATGGGGACAGGATTTTTACATACAGCTCGCCAAAGTAATAAAGTACCTATGGTAGCAAAATCAAAATAAAAGTAATTTAAGTGAGGAGTCGAAGTTCGAGGATCCATAAAAAGACTTGAAGTATAAGAAACCAGCATAATGAATGATAACTGTAGCAGGCTTTTATCTGCCTTATTTATACTTGCTGATAGATTATATAAAAATGAAATTAAAAAGAACCAAGTAAATAATAGTCCTATATTATCGCCTAAATCGACAAGACTCCAGAGTAGGTCAGCCATCAACTGTCCTTTTCAAACTAGTAATCAAACTATTTTTAAATTTCATCAAGTATAAAAAATCTTTGTTTATAAAAAATATAGCTACCATTATGAAATCAGCAGCGTTGACCCCTATCGCGTAAGCATTCCAAAGCCACCAGTAGCTTGTATTATTTGATATATAGATGTCGTAATGCATGAGAAAATGCAGAGTTGAGTTTATAGCTAAACCAGTAATAATATATAGATAGGTAATACCATCATGCCAGAGCCGCCTAAGGGAAATAATAACTAGAAGAGTTAAAATATCGGAAAACAAAAAATCTAGATAAGTTACCGTATCCATATTTGTAAATATACTAAACGAATATGAAACACTCATAACCAAAGACAAATACACTCTTTCTTTATTAGGCTTATTAATCGAATGAGCAAGGGAGTACAAAAAAGCCATAAGAAATCCCCATTGTACAAATGCACCTATGTACAGAGAAACTGTTGGGCTAATTAAAAGTTCATTCAATATTTTTCAACTTTTTAAAGTTCAATGCAACCCCTCTTTTAAAAATGGTATTTTTATTGAATACTAGTGACAGAATCATTAAAACATCGAACATATTAACGCCAACAGAATAAACACTCCAATACCACCAAGGCTCATAGTTATATAAAACGTATAGATCGTAATGCAATATTAAGGTGAGCACAGCATTTATTATTAACGCAAAGATGATGAAGTGAAAAGCTATAGAGCGGTGAAGTACTTTAAAGTACTCTAAAATTAACAAAGCTAAAATTGTAATAAAATCGTAGAGCACCGAGTTTAAATATAAACCTTCTAATAAGTCTATATAACCACTAGAAACATATGAGCAGAGCATAAGCGCAGATAAATAAACAGGAGACTTATTTTCTTTATTTATCGTAGAGGCCAAACAATACATGAAGGCCATTAAAAAGCCCCACTGAGTGAAGGCTTGTACATAAACCATTAGGGGTTCAGTAATGTACATTTAAGCTAAGTTACTTTGTGGGTATCGTTTGACTTGAAGTAATTAAGGAGTTTGTTTTTTAATTTATGAAGACCAAGTAAGTCTCTATCTACAATCAAAATAACAATCATTATAAGATCGATTATATTGACTGAAAATGTATACAAGTCCCATAAAAACCAAGGTTCTCTGTTATTGTTAACATACATATCTAGGTACATACACAAACTCAATAATGAATTAACTATAAGACCTATTAATATATACATAAATGAAGGAGTTGTTTTTTTTAATAGTAGATAAACTGATAGTAAGGCTATTACAGTAGCATAATCATAAAGAGCCCAATCAAGGTAAAGAGAGTTTTCTATTGATAACCATGTAAAAAAATAATCTGATGCGGTATATGAAAGCATCATAATGAAAGAACTGAGCAATAAGGTTGTATTTCTTTTTATATCTAATGAAAAAACAAAAACATTAAAAAAGAACGCCATCAAAAAGCCCCATGAAGCAAAAGCTGATAACGAAAAAAAACCAAAAAACTCAGTTAGAAACATTCAGGACCTTCAATATTTATTTTGGTTTACTTGTATCAAGTATAACCCCACCACGCTGTAGATTATCACTGCTTGCTGCAGAAATAGCTTCTTGAGAGAAGCTTACTGTATCAGATTGCAGGGTTTTAGGGCTAGCAGTTTGTTCCATTGCAGGCTTTAATTGTTGTGTTTTGTTGTATGCTTGCATTTGTACTTGGCTATTAGCTGAAACTTGCATGTGATTGATCCTTGTAAAAGTTTTAATTATATTTGGTGCAACTTTTAACCACATTATTATGTAGATAAATGCATCACCTGTTTAAAGTAGTGATAGCTATTTTGCTATCTACCTTATACAAAGCAACCAATGTGCCAACTTTTTTTGACACCTTAAAACTCACTCAAAACATACTTATATAATCAAACTAAACAGCTCCGACCAGTTTACTACAAACATAAAAAAACGCACAGGGATAACCGTACGTTTTTTGTATCCAGGGAGTTTAAGCTACGTATTTACACGGGATCTCCGCACGTGTACTTAGCTTTAAAATATATTCCATTGCTACTTCGTCACAATTTTCTTTACGAAGGCAAAGTTCACAATCTTTCATTACTTTTTCAGGCAAAGAGTCTTTGCTACAAAAAGTAAAACGTTGTTGTTCAAAAAAATCTGGTACGCGTGTTAATACAATAACTCGGTTAAGTGCCAATTTTTTGGCTTTAGTAAGTAGATGATCTACAAGCTGTCTACCCTGCCCCGACACTTTACTTTTTGGGTCTATACCCAATGAGCGTATTTCAGCAAGGCCGGTATCGTAAATGTATAACGACGCACAGCCCGACACTTTTCCATTTATTTCTGTTACTGCAAACTCGTTAATTGAGTGCACCATATCACTTTTTGCACGAGGCAGATTTTCACCTACCGTTGCCCAATGCTGTATAAGCGTGGCAATTGCTTCTACATCATCTAAATTTGCATCACGTACCGTTATTTGCTGTTTTTTTTTGGCTTCTTTAACAGCATTCGTTACTTGTTCAATAGACGTCCCACCAAGGGCTTTACGTGCTTTTATACATGCATCAATTTCAAGTACTGGGTAAACATCGTCTTCAAATACAGTGTTTACTGATTTGTACTGCTCAAGCGATAGCTCTTCAAGCGTTTTACCTTCGCTAATCGCAAGCTGTACAAGTACACCTACAATGTGATGCCCTTCTCTAAATGGCACACCTTTAGCAACTAAGTAATCAGCAAGTTCGGTGGCATTTGCATGCCCTCCTTTTGCTGCAGCAAGTGTCTTATCGCCGTTTACTTTAACGCCTTTAATACATGCTTGCGCCATATGAATACATGCAAGCCATGTTGGCATAGCGTCGAACAGGCCTTCTTTGTCTTCTTGCATATCTTTATTGTATGCAAGTGGCAGCGCTTTTAACGTCATCATCATAGCGCTAAATGCACCAAACACACGTCCGGTTTTACCGCGAATAAGCTCGAGTGCATCAGGATTTTTTTTCTGAGGCATGAGCGATGAGCCTGATGTTACGTTATCAGCAAGCTCTATAAATCCGGCTTCACCCGAATTATAAAAAATCAGATCCTCTGACATACGAGATAAGTGAATCATCGAAATAGACGCACAACTTAAAAGATCTAAAACAAAATCACGATCAGATACACCATCAAGGCTGTTTTTTGTAGCCGCTGTAAAACCTAGTCCATGCGCTAATGCTTGGCGATCAATCGGATAAGCTGTACCTGCTAATGCACCACTGCCTAATGGGCAAAAATTCATGCGCGCTTTAGCATCTTGCAGGCGACTTTCATCACGCTCTAGCATCTCTACATACGCCATACACCAGTGGCTAAACAATACTGGCTGTGCGCGCTGTAAGTGCGTGTAACCTGGTAATATTGTGCCAAGCTCTCGCTCTGCAAGCGCTACAAACTCGCCTTTAAGCTGTGCAATAGCATCTAGTAAATGGTCAGCCGTATCACGGCACCATAATCTAAAGTCGGTGGCAACTTGGTCATTACGGCTTCGGCCTGTATGTAATTTTTTAGCTAAATCACCTACTTTTTCAATTAGAGCTGCTTCAACATGTGAATGAATATCCTCTGCACCTGAAGTAGCTACCGCTTGTGGATCTGCTTTAACTTCTTCAAGCAGCTCATTTAATGCAGCCACTAATCTTGTGTGCTCGTCACTTGAAAGTACACTTACCTGTTCAAGTGCACCAGCCCATGCCACAGAGCCAATAATATCTTGCTCTGCTAACTGGTAGTCAAAGGGAAGAGAGTCGTTAAATTGCTTAAACGCCTCATCTGGACCCGTAGAAAAACGTCCGCCCCATAATGCCATGAAATCTCTCCAAACCCTGTAGTGCCCCTTTTATAAGGGGCGTAATAAATTACTTTTTAGCGAGTGCTGAAATTCTGCTTGAAAGCGAGAATAAACGAATAAAGCCTTCAGCGTGTGATTGGTCGTACACATCATCTTCGCCAAATGTAGCAAATGCTTCGCTGTATAAGCTATTTGGTGACTGCTTTTGAACTGCAGTTACTTGGCCTTTGTATAGCTTAAGTACCACTTCACCTGTTGCCACTTTAGAAAGTGCTTCTGCACCGGCTAAAATAGAATCTTTAAGAGGCGTAAACCAACGGCCGTCGTATACTAAATGCGAGAACTCGCCACCGAGTACTTCTTTCCACTTACGGCTTNCTGCCATAATGACTGTGCCGCCTGGCGTTTCATAACAACCGCGTGACTTCATGCCAACTAAACGGTTTTCTACAATATCAACACGTCCAACACCATGAGGCGATGCAATATCGTTTAATTTAACTAAACAATCGTAAGGTTTAAGTTCTACGCCATTTACAGCAACCACTTCGCCTTCAACAACTTTTAATGTTACTAGTTCTGATTTATCTGGTGCTTGCTCTGGAGAGTTAGTCCAAGTCCATACTTGTTCAGTTGGTTGACACCATGGGTCTTCAAGCTCACCACCTTCGTGCGAAATATGCCATGCGTTAGCATCACGGCTATAAATTTTTGTAGCAGATGCTGAACACGGAATGTCACGCTCTGCTAAGTAATCAAGTAATGACTCACGGCTCGATAAGTCCCACTCACGCCATGGCGCAATTACTTTTAAATCAGGGGCTAGTGCTGCAAAACATGATTCAAAACGAACTTGGTCATTACCTTTACCAGTACAACCATGAGAAAGTGCATCAGCACCTACTTTACGTGCAATTTCAACTTGTGCTTTAGCAATAATTGGGCGCGCCATAGAAGTACCTAATAAATAAGTACCTTCGTAAATTGAGCCCGTTTTAAGCGTTGGGTAAATGTAATCACTTACCATTTCATCTTTTAAGTCAACTACGTAACATTCAGATGCACCAGAGGCAATTGCTTTAGCTTCTACGCCTTCAAGTTCTTCAGCGCCTTGACCTACATCGGCAACAAACGCGATTACTTCACAGCCGTAGTTTTCTTTTAACCATGGCACGATAGCCGACGTATCAAGACCACCAGAATAGGCTAAAACGACTTTTTTAATTGAACTCATAGGTGTTCCTTAACAAAATTTGGATTTAGTAATGTAACTAGCAGAGCATTTTGCGCATGCATGCGATTCTCTGCTTGTTGAATGATTTTTGATGCTGGACCATCCATTACCTCAGAGGTAATTTCAAATTCACGGTGTGCCGGTTGGCAATGTAATACCGTAGTCGCACCTGTTTGATCTAGCAATGCCTGGTTTAATTGATAAGGCATGTATTTTTCTTTTACTTGCTCAAGCGGCGTTGTATCACCCATTGATACCCATGTATCTGCGTATACAACGTTTGCACCAACCGCAGCTTCAACTCTATCGCTCACCATGACTGATGCGCCATTCATTGCTGCAATTTGTTCTGCTTTTTTAAGTATTTGTGAATCTGGCGAACACCCTTTTGGTGTTACAGCAACAAAGTCAGTACCTAGCGTTGCGGCAAGTAACATCAATGAATGAGTTACGTTATTGCCCTCACCTAAGTAAGCTACTTTAAGCTGACTCACATCGCCATGTACTTCTTGAAGTGTTAAAAAATCAGCAAGTGCTTGGCAAGGGTGGTACAAGTCACACAAGCTATTTACCACAGGTACCGATGAATATTCACCTAACGTGGTTAATGTGCTGTGCTGATTTACACGCGCCACAATACCGTCGGCCCAAGTAGAGATATTAAGTGCAAAATCTTTAATTGATTCACGTGCACCCATAGCGCCATTTTGCTGATCTAAATAAACAGCATGACCACCAAGGCGATTAATACCTATATCAAACGA
The DNA here is from genome assembly GCF_000498075.1 of Pseudoalteromonas sp. TAB23. Classification (NCBI taxonomy): domain Bacteria; kingdom Pseudomonadati; phylum Pseudomonadota; class Gammaproteobacteria; order Alteromonadales; family Pseudoalteromonadaceae; genus Pseudoalteromonas; species Pseudoalteromonas sp. TAB23. The sequence continues at coordinate 39,628 of NZ_AUTP01000324.1, read as the reverse complement.
TAAACGTGTACGTAAACTTTGCTTTTCAAACAATGTTACGATTGATTTACCCGATAATACTTGGCTGTATTTTTCTGGCTTTGCTTTTATATCTTGCGCTAACTTTAATAAATTAAGTGCGCCTTCTTGGTCTAATTCTAAACCTGTTAAAAAATTCTCAAACATAATAAACCTATGGTGTAATCTTTGTTCCGACATGCTCGCCTTGCAGCAGAGCAGTTAAATTTCCTGGCTTTTGCCAGCTGGAAATATACACACCGCGTCGTAAATGTTGGGCAGCGTGAAGGCTGGTCTTAACTTTGACCTCCATCCCGCCCACAATTACTCCATCTGTAATTAAAGTATCAATGTGTTTTGTGTCAAGTTGATGTAACGGTTGTTTATTTGCGTCAAGTACCGCTTCTACATCCGTCATAAAAATTAGTTCTGCATTTAAATTACTGGCAATAGCCGCTGCAGCTTCATCTGCATTTACGTTGTACCACAAGCCTTGTTCATCAAAGCCGATAGAGCTAACAATTGGTAAACGAGAAATTCTAAGTAAATCATTGATGATAGAATCGTCGTTACTTGTGCATTTACCCACTAAGCAAAGCGCTTTTAATTTTTGGGTTGCAGTCACACCCGCCTCAAAAAGACTTAAGCCGACAGGCTTATGCCCTGCGCTTATAGCTTGAGTCATTAATTGTTTATTAGCGCAACCTGCAAGCGCACCCACTATATAAGGCATTTGCTCTGCTGGACTAATACGTAAACCTTGGTGTTTAGCACTAGCAAAACCCGCTTGCTTTAGCCATGTATCTACTAAAGAACCACCGCCATGAACAATGACAAACTCATCATTTTTTTGCTCGCTTAGCACGTCAAATAACGCTTTTGCTGCATTTTCTGTATTAAGTACTGCACCACCGAGTTTAATAACCCACGTTTTTTTACTCATTTAAAACGCTCCTTTTAAGCCCGTAGTGTGATCTAAATTCATAGAAATATTAATACACTGCAAAGCTTGTCCAGCAGCGCCTTTTAATAAGTTATCAATGGCAGACATTACAATTAACTGCGTGCCTTGTTGCTGCCAGCCAATATCAACAAATGGTTGCTTAGCAACACCTTTAATTGAAGGTATTTTATCGCCTAACAAACGAATTAATGGTTCGTTAGCAAGCACTTGATAAGCAGATGCAACGTTTTCCTTGGTAACGCCAGGCTTAAGTTGTACATAAATAGTTTCTAAAATACCGCGCGGAAAGCTACCTAGATGCGGTGTAAATAATACTTTGTGGCCAAGGTGTTGTTCAATTTCAGGACCGTGGCGATGGTTAAACAAACCATAAGGTGCAAGCGATACCTCACAAAAATGTGTTCCTACACTCGCTTTACGCCCGGCACCCGTAACACCCGAAACGGCATTAATAATAATACTTTCGCTGCTCAATAAGCCTGCTTGTTTAAGCGGTTTAAGTGCATTGAGCGCCGCTGTTGGGTAACAGCCTGCAACAGCAATTAGCTTTGCGTTAGCGATAGCATCATGGTTCCACTCTGCTAAACCGTAAGCCGCTTCATTTAAAAGCTCTGGGTGTTGATGCTCAAAACCATAGTAAGTAACGTAATCATCATTATTTGCTAGGCGATAGCCACCAGATAAATCAAATACTTTTTTACCCATAGCTAAAAATTGAGGCGCTAAATCAACACTTACTTTGTGATCGGTACATAAACACACATAGTCAGCATCACTTTGAATGTCATCAAAAGCTGATGCACTAAGAGGAAGTAAAGGACAATCTAGTAAGCCAAGGTGCTCTGGGTATAAATCACTTAGTAATTTATTTTTATCTAAGCTACCCTCAGATACATAACAGCCTGTTAAGGTAAGGTTTGGATGATTAGCAACTAAGCTTGCTAACTCTGCGCCGCTATAACCGCTTGCGCCAATAATAACTACATTCATTGATTACTCGTTATTTTAAAATTTACTGCTAAATATATATGTTGTTCGCTTAAACTAGCTAAGACGCTAAATTAAGACTTAATTTAATGAATTTGTAGATTATCGTCGCATTATTTCCATAGCTTTACTTTAATATATTTATGCTTAAAAAGTGAATTGATATTCATCATAAATACTTTTATATTGTTATGCAATTAAATTGAATAATAATTTTGGATTTTTTTATGCCTTTGCCTTCGTTTATTTCTATGTATCAACAATTGATTGCAGCCCCTTCTATTAGTGCAATTGAAGACAGCTTGTGTATGAGCAATAAAAACGTAATTGAACTCCTTGCGAGGTGGTGCGAAACACTCGGTTTTACGTGTGAAATTATTGAATTAGAAGGAGGTAAAGGCCGCTTTAATTTATTAGCAAAGCGTGGAAAAGGTGATGGCGGGNGATGACAGCCGCTGGAACCACAATCCGTTTAAACTTACTGAACTCGACAATAAATTGTACGGGCTAGGAAGCATTGATATGAAAGGTTTTTTTGCTTTTGTATTACAAGCAATTAGTGAACTTGATGAAAAGCAGCAAACTCAACCGATTTTAATACTCGCCACTGCCGATGAAGAAACAACTATNTGGCAGGTGCACAGCAAATATGTAAGCACCCTAATTTAAAACCTGCACGCTGTATAATTGGCGAACCTACTGATATGACGCCAGTATTTATGCACAAGGGCCATATGAGTACAGCAATAAGAGTGGTTGGTCGCTCTGGGCATAGCTCAGATCCCGAACGTGGCCTTAACGCCATTGAAGTAATGCATAAAGTGATTACAAAATTGATGATCTTAAAAGAGCAATTAAAGCATAAGTATTCAATAAATCACTTTGAAATTCCTTATCCAACATTAAACTTAGGTAACATTCATGGTGGCGATAATGCGAATAGAATTTGTGGTTGCTGTGAAATGCATATAGATATGCGCCCATTACCAGGTTTAAGTGTACAAGAACTACAAGCATTAGTGCTTGATGCAACAAAAGAGATAAATCAGCAATACCCAAATGCGGTGAGCGTTATTGATTTACATGAACCAATCCCGGCGTTTAGTGGTAGCACCGACAGTGCTTTAGTTAAAATGGCTGAAAAAATAGCGGGGCAAAAAGCGGTCGCAGTAAATTATTGCACTGAAGCGCCGTTTATCCAGCAACTCGGTTGTGAAACAATCGTAATGGGCCCAGGCTCAATTAACCAAGCGCATCAGCCTGATGAGTTTTTAGCGATGGAAAAAATAAAACCATCACAACAAATAATCACCAATATCATAAAAGCAAACTGCTTTAGCAATCAGAGTTACTAACTGCTAACAACACAAAATAATAAAGGCGCCAATTGGCGCCTTTATTAATACAAAACTAAGGCCTAATCACCTTTAACTTCTAAGTTAATAAACTTAACTAGCTCTTCAGGTTGCCCTACTAGCATCATAACTTGTTGGTTAATTTCCATCATAGTTTTACCTTCAGGTAGCTTTGCTGACACACTGAATGAATTTAAACCTTTAGCAAAGCTAGTTAAAGCCTCTGCAATATTTTCAGTTACAGGAGCTTGTTGTAACTGCTGCTCTAACATCATTTCCATTTGCTCTAGCGTCATGCCTTGCTTTTCAAGCTCGCTTGATAGTAAGTCTTTTAATTTACCCTGGTTATTTAAGGCAAAGCTAACATTGCGCGGCTCTAACTTACTCATTGCTTGCATAACAAGTGTTTGCTGCTGTAACTCTTGCTCATAAGTAAGTGGCTGGTTACCCGCTTCTTGCTGCGCTTTACTAATCGCTAATGAAGCATCCATTAATGCTTTTGAATTAGCCAAGCCCATATCCATATTAAAACTAACAATGTCTTTTGCATCAAGCTTAACGACTACATCACTATTGCCAGACTCTTCATCGTAATCAAGTGATGAATGTAAGTCGTAACTTGCCGACGCGAGCATTTCGTTTGTATCAGCAGGTAATTTTGAAACAAAATCTTTATCAAACTGAAAGCTTTTTACATCAAATGATGTATGCGGTGATATTTTATCTGGCTCGTAACCGGTTATTTCAATGCTTTGAATATTAGCAACATTGTCGCCCTCTGGGCTTATTACTTCCATGTTTGTTATTTCTACGCTTTTTGAAATAACACTTGCCGATAAACCAGCGTATTTAAATGTAGCGCCAGTTTGCTCGCTTACTAGAGCAAGTTGCTTATCTACTTCTGCACGCACTTCTTGTGTAGCTACATAATTTGCATAGCTCACGCCACCAACGCCCGCAGCTACAATCGCTGCAACTATTACTAACTTTTTCATGTTATTTCCTTATTCTATTCTTTGTGTAAACCGAGTTTTATTAAGAGTAACATTACACATTAACACCCGTAAGTATTAATTAATTAAACTAAGCAACTCATGTACTGTTTTAACTGGGGTAATTTTAGCGCCCAGCCCTTCCATCGACTTATGGTAATTACGAAATGGAATATATATTTCTGTAAAACCATGTTGTGCCGCTTCTTTAACACGTGGTACGCCACTGTCAATTGGGCGTACATCGCCATTTAAGCTAAGCTCACCCATAATACACGTGGTACGAGGCACAACAAATTCGTTTAAGCTGCTAAGTAACGCGGTTACTAATGCTAAATCAATACAAGTTTCTGTTTCATCTATTCTTAGGCCACCCACAATATTAAAAAACGTATCGTGGAATATTTTGGTTTTAGTGTGTTTTCGTAATATGCCAGTCAGCATTTTTATGCGGTTCATGTTTAAACCAACGCAAACACGCTGCGGAAATTCCGCCTCGGTTTCGGTAGTTAAACACTGAATTTCCAGCAATAAATTACGATTGCCTTTACGAATACAGGTAATTGTAGAGCCTGGCGAGTCAGTGGTTGAACCCGACAAGAAAATTTCACTTGGGTTATCAACACTCAACATACCGCGTTCGCACATTTTAAAAATACCAACAGTATCAATATCACCAAAGCGGTTTTTATTTGCCCTAAGGGTTCTAATTTGCCCATCGTTGGTGTCTATGTGTAAAAGCGCATCGACAATATGTACAAGTGTTTGAGGACCTGCTATTTCGTTATTTTTATTTACATGAGCAATAATGAACATGGTTACATCATTTTGCTTACAGTATTGAGTCAATGCTTGGGCGGCACTTTTTACTTGCGAAGGCGAACCTGGGCTACCATTTGCCGTTTCGGTTACAACCGCTTGAATAGAGTCAATAACAGCAAACTTAATTTTATTTTTCTCGAGCTCTTCAATGATGGTTTCAACACTGGTTTCTGAAAGTAAATAAAGCTCGTCAGGGTTATAGTTTAACTTTAAACGATTTACCCTGTTTTTAAACTGCGATAATGACTCCTCGGCCGTACAGTAAAGTGACGGCATACGTTGTGACATTCTCGCCACTAAGTCAGATAGCAAGGTTGTTTTACCAGCACCTGGATCACCCGAAATTATATTAACAGAGCCGGTAGTTACACCACCGCTTAGCACACGATCGAGCTCGCCAATTTCTGTCAGCTGTTTTTCTGCCTCTGACGTAGCAATATCATTAATTTTTTTAGAGCCGCCACCACCACCGCCAGCATAACCGCCTACATTTGCTCGAACTGACGTTTTTTTACTCTGCCCTGCTGAAGGTTTAAATTCTGCTAATGTGTTCCACGCACCGCAGCGGCATTGACCCTGCCAACGTGGGTAGTTCATGCCACATTCTGTACACACAAACTCTATTTTTGCCGCTTTAGTCATTTATAACCTTATCTACGATTCTCTAATTTTAAAAACATTTACTGTTAATAACTTATTTTGCCACTTCAAGCATTTACTTAGCAACAAACTCTTGCCTGCGTAAAAATCTAGCGTCACAATCATTAAATACATATGGTGTTTCTTTTTAGCTATAATTTAGGGCATACTTTTTGCTTCGAAATAGTTTAAAGTAACTTGCCAACAAAATGGCATATAACACATAATAACAAGAGCTAAACAGTAGTAACTAAAATAATTGTACCTATATTAATAACATAGCGCGATTTAACGTTTATTGAACTTCTAATAAATGGACTTAACAGTATACCTACTTTTTCAATTAGACGGTGATGGTTTTATAAATGGCTGATGACATAATGCTCAAACACGAAGACCTCGTGAATGAGTTAAAAACATATTTAGGCAATGCTAAATTTGACCTAATTTTCAAATCAAAAACCGCTGGGTTAACCAAACCTGAGCAATTTTTGATGAAAATGGAAATGTCACGTTTATCTCAGCCAGTAGCACGTTTTGTTGATCTTCGTGGATTAGTGACGGGCCAAGTAAAACCGTATGAGCATAACGGTAAACAACACTTTATGGATGACACAGCCATTGAAGTGTTTGAAAAAGCACTCAAACAGCATGGAGAATATACTCTAGCCGTTTACGAAGCCGTAATGAATACAGAAAATAACCACCGCGTATTACAAAAACAAGCCGCCGAAAAATCAGAACTACAAGAATCAGAAAGTAACTTAAGCACTGAAGTCATTAAGTTTGCCTCTTACGAGAGCCGCCGTGAAGAACGGATGAATTACTCAATAAAAGTAACTATTGATTACAAAGATAAAAAGAACATTGCTGCTAGCACCTCAGATATATCTTTAAGCGGTTGTAAAGTTAAGCTTGCAACGCGCTACTCTATAAAAAAAGGTGAACTAATAGCAATGCGCTTGGTAGGCCTTGAACAAGACTTTGAACTTGGCCTAAAAAACGGTATTCAATACGAAGTTGTTGCCGTTGAAAATATCTCTCGTGAATACAACCACATTCGCTTAAAACGCACTTATATCGAAAATAACGATGCCTTTAATGACTTTTTAGAAAGCTTTATTCACGGTAATAAACGTCGTTATAAAGTAAATTTAGATAACACGCTCGATGCTGTAGTATCAAAGGGGTATGAGCAATACTACATCCCTCGTGTAACGTCTTTATATGTATTTTTAAGCAAAAAAGATGAACAGTATTACCCAAGCCTTAGCCTTACTACTGAAAATAATATTTTTATCCAGCGCTATTTTACCGATGAAAGAAAAACACCGTGTTTGTACAATATACTCAATCATCAGCGCATTACACAATTACTAACCCAAATTACCGCGGTCAAAGAAGATTACCTCTATACATTTACACATATATCATCGGGTAAAATTTACTATTACTCTGCGACACGAACTGAACTAAATAATAACCCTAAATTACGTGATCTATTTTTAGGTTTTGGTAGCCAAAAAGAAAGTTGGCAGTGCTTTAAAATACAAATAATGCCAAGTCATCCAGATGATTCTTTTATACCGCTTTCATTACCTAATAGTGCTGGCGCTAATATTGAAAAACTCAACAAGCCGCCTTCCCCTCGAGTTAAAGGCCTTATAAAAGACGTTAAATATATTGTTGTACTTACAAGTATTGGCAATAAAACAGAGCAAGCAGATTATAAACAACTTACTTTTGATAAAGCGTTAGTAAATCAGCTTAAACATTTTGGCCACGCAAAACATAAAACGCCACCTTATTTAGATATTGTGCCACTTGAATACGTAAATTTACGCTCGCATAAGCGCTACCTTTATAAAACACCGGTTAGCGTCACTATTAATGATGAAGTATTTAACGGTTATACACGTGACTTTTCTGTAATGGGTTTGCAATTAGAGTGCGAGCAACCAGTCACATTTAAAAAAGGCGATATAGTACTTTTAACATTTCCTGAGCTTCAAAAAATAACTAAAAAGCATAAACTTAGCGAACTAAAGTACGAAATAATGGCCATTAGTAAGTCATTCACTACTATTAACCTAAAAGCGAATCGTGTTGCTGATTTACCCCATGCTGGCGTAACCTTTTTTACTCAGTTGATAGAAGGTAATAAAGACAAACTTAAAGTATCTGAAGAAGCCGCTAAAGTAGAAGGCTTATCTACCGCGCTTAGAAATATGGTTACAAAAAGTGTATGCCAATTTCCGCTGTATTTACACAAAGAAGCTGCACACTTTAAAACAGGTGCAATTGGTTATGGCTTATACGCCAGTCCTATGCATGTTATTTTGCAAAACTTTGGCTTATTAGGTAACAAAACTGACTTTTCGAGTATTCTTACCGAAGAGCAAATTATTAATGTAATAACGCCTAATATTAAAGATCGCAGTCGCCAAGATGCACCGCTTGCTTTTACACTCGCTATTAATTTCGACCCTCGTAAGGGCAAAATTGAAGAGGCTATTGTTAGCCAATGCGCCCTAGGTGAAGACTACTCAAGCTTTTATAAACAAATTAGTAAAGGCATTACATCACAACTTATATTTGTGATGCGTTTGTATATTTCGCGCACAGGTCGCCCCGATACTGACTATCTATCAAACGAGCTTAAATACGTAAGCCAATATGCAATGCATAAAGCAAAAGATTTAGAAGAAGCATTATGGGCTGTTGCAGGCGTGGGGGACGTAGTAGATATAACTGAAGAAGCTCTAAGCCATTTAGAGCTTAAAAAAGAGCAAGTTGAACAAATGGGCCGCCGTAAACTAATTTGGTTAAACCGCTTACGCTAAGCGGTTTAACTTAAACAACTTTAAAGAGCGGGCTCTTTATCTAACGGAATGGCCAACATATACAACAATTGTAATAATGACCCTTCACAAATAGCCGCTTGTGCTTGCTCAACTACTTTAGGTTTGCCATGCACTGCTACACCTAGGCCAGCTTTTGCCATCATGATTAAATCGTTTGCGCCATCGCCAATAGCAACTGTTTGCGACTTCTCAAGCCCTAGTTTATGTTGTAACGACTCTAGAATAATTGCTTTTTGTTGTGCATCTACAATTGTACCCAGTACTTTACCTGTTAGTTTATCGTCTTTAAATTCGAGTACATTAGCGTGCACTTCATCTAAATTAATAAGCTCTTGAACGCGCTCTGCAAACGGTACAAAACCACCTGATGCAATTGCTAAATACCAGTCATGCTGTTTTAGAATTTGACACAGCACTTTAATACCCGGCATGAGTGGCAATGCACTTTTTAGCTCTTCAATTAAGCTTTTTTCAATACCAGCCAGTTTAGCTACGCGCTGATTTAAACTCTCGCTAAAATCAAGTTTACCCGCCATTGCAAGTGCGGTTACTGAGGCAACTTCGTCGTAAACATCCGCAAGGCGTGCTATTTCGTCTATGCACTCAATAGTTATTGCAGTTGAATCCATATCCATAACCAATAAACCAGGCTCATATAAATTAGGCGCAGTAGCAACTTGCACTAATTGACAATCTAGAGTGTTTGAAAACTCTTGTAGCACTAACGGGTTTATAGCTTGCTCTGCAGCATTTTGCACGTAAAAACACAGTGCTGGAGCTAACCCTAAATCTGGTTGATATTGGCATATAGCAGTGACGGTTTGGTTATGCGTAGCTAAAAAATCAATAATGCTAACAATGTGTTTTTCTTCAAAATCACCCGCAAATGCGATGCTAAATAACCCTAATGCTTTGTTTGGTATATAATTGAGAGGTGTAAATACACCACCACTATAGCTAAACCATTTATTTAAAGTTAAGTGTTGTAATGGTTGCTCAGCAGCTTGCTGTGCCATGTTGATTTGCGACATGGGATCTCCGTGTTTATTTTTATTTTCCTGATAATTGGCATATCATAACTGGTATTCTCAACACTAAATTCGCCATCAGGTGGGGTTTAAGGTTATAGTTAGTGTAGTTGTAACATCAAATCAAAATGCTGTCAGCAGCATAAACGGTGACTATGAAAAATAACCATATTAAAAACCCTATATCCGCTTCTCAAAGAAAGCGACTTGTTCGCTTAATACTTGCGGCTGGCTGTTTTGTATTACTAAGCTGGGTAGGTGTTAATAGTAGTTTTCAGAGTCATCAGTTACTTTATGATAGTGCAGATAGCACGGCAAAAAGCCTCACTCAGTTTATGGCTTTAAATGTTAAAACACCGCTTATTGAAAAAAACAAACCACAGCTCAACGCCATTTGTAACGATATAAGTAAAGATGAATTTGTACTTTCTGCGACTATTTATGATCAACAAGGCATTTTAATTGCTAGCAGTGACAATTGGCAGTCACATCATATTTATGGACAACTCCCTGATTCTACACCGGGTATTAGTAAACTAAAAACACCTTTTATGGAACCCGTGATAAGCGATGATGACCGTCCTATAGGCTTTGTGTCCGTTACTTATTTAACTCGCGCCGCAATATCCGACAGCCATAATCATTTTCATGACTTAGGTCGGCAGGTGCTATTAATGCTAGTGATTGCATGTATTTTTACGTGGCAGTTAGGGCGTGGATTAAAACGTTGGCAGGTAAATCGCTATATGCAAAAAACATCTGAACAAGAATCGTAAAGCTGCTTTGCAAGCGTCCCTCTTTCACTATGTGGCTTTAAATCACATAACGCGTTAAATACATCAGGTATATGCAGTGGCGTGTTAACTTCACCTTGATGGCCGCTTAACGGCATTGAAGGTGAGTCGGTTTCAAGCACTAAGTGCTCTGGCTCAATAGCAGCAATAACAGCGCGTGTTTTAACTGCGCGATCATAGGTAATAACGCCGCCTATGCCAAGCTTAAAACCCTGCTTAATATAGTACTGCGCTTGTTGAAGTGAGCCCGAAAAGGCATGAATCACTCCCCCGTTTTTTGGCTTACACCGCTTAAACGATTGCGCAATTAAATCATGGCTTTGCCTATGATGCACAATGAGCGGTAAGTTAAGCTCATTAGAAAGCCCTATTTGCTGCTCAAATAAATAAGTTTGTTTAGGAAGGTTTTCAATACTTCGATCAAGCCCGCACTCCCCAATAGCTACCAACTGATGCTTATTTGCAGTCGCGAATTCAAATAACGCTTCTATGTGCGATTCGTTATGTTGCTCTAAAAAGTAAGGATGTAGCCCTGCGGCTATTTTTATACTTGGGTAAGTTGCTTTGAGTTTTATGAGAGTATGCGATTGAGCAAGCGTAATACCCGGCACAACAAACTGATTAACTCCCTTTGCTACACACTCGTTTATGAGCGATTCACGATTCGAATCAAACTCGCTAAAGTCGAGGTGGCAATGAGAGTCAATAAATTGCACGGTTACTTACTCATCTTTTAATTAAGGGTTTAAGCGTGTAATTTGCCAGCTGTTATCTGCTTGGCGCTGATATATAAAGCGATCATGCAAACGATGCGCCCCACCTTGCCAAAACTCAATTTTAGTGGGCACTACACAATATCCGCCCCAAAAATCAGGGAGTGGAATTTCACCTTTAGCAAACTTATTTTTCATGTTGGCGAAGGTTTCCATGAGTACTTTACGTGATGACACCGGACGACTTTGCGCTGACGCCCATGCTGCTAATTGACTTTCTTTAGGACGAGATAAAAAGTACTTTGCCACGGCAGAGGTAGGTAATGGTTTAGCCTCGCCATATACAATAACTTGGCGTTCCATGTGGTGCCACGGAAAGTGCAAGGAAATTTTATTATTACCTTTAAGCTCTTGCGCTTTACGCGAACCTGTATTGGTAAAAAATACAAAACCGTTATCATCCAGATGCTTTAAAAGCACTATACGCTGTGAAGGTTGACCGGTTTCATCAACAGTTGCTACAACCATCGCAGTTGGGTCGGGTAACTGGCTTGCCACTGCATGCTCAAGCCATGTTTCAAACTGCTTAAACGGATCATCTTGCAAGTTATCTTCGCTTAACGCGTCTTGCAGGTATTCACGGCGGATATCTTCGAGTTTCATAACAAGTCCTTTAAATAAAGCCTTAGAAAAGAGCTTAGAGTAGCGAGCTTAAAACAATGGATGTTGAGTAGTAACAAATATTAAGATTCAGGTGCATGCGATAGCAATAACACAGAGCCTCAGGTGCATTCGATAGCAATAAACATAGAGTCTCAGGTGTATCTATAGCAATAAACACAAAGCCTCAGGTGCATTCGATAGCAATAAACATAGAGTCTCAGGCGTATCGTTGGGTTTCGTTTCACTCAACCCAACCTACAACGTAAACTACACAACTCAGGTATCTGTAAGTGTAGGAGTGCTAGCAAGGCAAGAAGTTTATTTATGCCAAGGAGCATACGGTTTGTATGTGACTTAGGCTAAATAAACTTCTTAACGCAGCTAAAACGAACTACACAACTCAGATATCTGCAAGTGTAGAAGTGCTGACAAGACGGAGTGCTTTTTTATGCCAAGGAGCATACATTTAGTATGTGACTTAGGCTAAAAAAGCACGACAACGCAGTCAAAGCGAACTACACGCAGCAGACGGTTCACCTAAGTAGTTTAGCCTAAGACAAGGCGTCCAACCTGACTTATCCCTATGAGCATACGGTTTGTATGTGATTAGGGTAAGTCGGATTGGATAACGCAGTATTAGGTTAAAATACGACGGTGATTACATTTGCTCCATAACTTCAATGCCTAGCAAATCTAATCCCGTTTCAAGAGTTTTAGAAACCAAATTACACAACACTAAACGGCTATCGCGCACGCTTGGCTCTACGCCCTCTTTAAGTACTGGGCAGGCTTCGTAAAATGTCATGTATAAGCTTGCTAGCTCATATAAGTAACCACATAGTACGTGCGGTGTTGCTTCGCTGATCATTAAATCAAGTACTTCTTCAAGCTGTAGTAGCTTAAGTGCAAGTGCTTTTTCTTGAGGCTCAACAATTGCAACGTCTGAATTTAACGTAGCAGCATCAACGCCTGATTTGCGGAAAATACTGCGTATACGCGTATAAGCATATTGTAAATAAGGAGCGGTTGCGCCTTCAAAGCTTAGCATGCTGTCCCAGTTAAAAATGTAATCGCTGGTACGATGCTTAGAAAGGTCGGCGTATTTAACTGCGCCAATACCTACTTTACGTGCAATTTCGCTGCGATCGCTATCACTTAAATCCGATTCACGTTCAGCTAGTTTTGCGGCTGCACGGTTAATTGACTCTTCTAGTAAATCAGCAAGTTTTACTGTGCCGCCAGTACGTGTTTTAAATGGTTTGTTATCGGCGCCCATCATGGTGCCAAACGGGCAAAACTCGTAACTTGTTTCGTCTCGTAATAAACCTGCTTTACGCGCTGTAAGCTCTACTTGATTAAAATGTAGGTTTTGACGTGCATCTACAAAAATTAAGATACGATCAGCACCTAATTTATTTGAACGATAATCACATGCCGCTAAATCTGTTGTTGCATATAAAAAGCCACCGCCAGATTTTTGTACGATAAACGCAGATGGTTCGCCATCTTTGTTGGCAAGTTCATCTAAAAACACAACTTGCGCGCCTTGCGACTCTACTGCAATATTTTTATCTTTAAGTAGGCTAATAATATCGTTAAGTTCTGCGTTGTATGCGCTTTCAGCCATAATATCGGCTTGAGTAAGTGTTACATTTAAACGCTTGTATACTTCTTCAGAATGCTTAACTGAGGTAGCTATAAACAGTTTCCAAAGTTTTTCACAGTGCGCATCGCCGCCTTGTAATTTAACAACGTAATTACGTGCTTTATCAGCAAAGCCTTCTTCGTCGTCAAAGCGTTTTTTAGCATCGCGGTAAAAGGTTTCTAAATCAGCAAGCGCTACAGAATCTAAATCTACACCTTGGCTAATTTGATCTTCTAAATGCGCGATTAACATACCAAATTGCGTGCCCCAATCACCCATGTGATTTTGACGTACAACCGTATCGCCTCTAAATTCAAGCGCACGCACAATTGAGTCACCAATAATGGTTGAACGTAAATGGCCTACGTGCATTTCTTTAGCAAGGTTTGGTGATGAATAGTCAACAACCACTTTTTGCGGGTTAGCATGCTCGTTTACAGCAAGCTTTGCATCACTGTTAGCTGCTTTAACGCTTTGAGCTAAAAACTCAGGCTTTAAATGAATATTAATAAAACCTGGGCCAGCAATTTCAGTCTTTTGAGCAATATCGCTTACATCAAGATTATCTATAATTTTTTGCGCAAGCTCACGTGGGTTGCTTTTCATTTTTTTAGCCGCGCCCATTGCTGCATTAATTTGGTAATCACCAAATTGTGGACGTGTGCTTTGTGTTACTGCTGGGTTTGTATCTTCAGGTAAGCCTGCGCCCGCCATAGCGGCAATGGCTTTTTCGATTAAAATAGTACGAATATTCATATTTTTTACCTTTGTAAGCCCGCCAAAGCAGGCTTTCAGTTAACTGTAGTCAGTCGATTCTAGTTTTCGCGAGTGTGGTTAAATGTCACTTCTGGGTAACGCTCTACTGATAAATTAAGATTTACACGGCTCGGCGCAATGTAAGTTAAGTTATCGCCACCATCGAGTGCTAAATTACTTTCGCACTTGCGCTTAAAGTCTTCAAACTTTTTCACATCGTCGCTGCTTACCCAACGCGCTGTATTTACGTTTACACCTTCGTAAATAGCATCTACGTTATATTCGGCTTTTAAGCGCGCTACAACTACATCAAACTGAAGTACACCTACCGCGCCCACAATTAAATCGTTGTTTATAAGCGGTCTAAATACTTGCACAGCACCTTCTTCAGAAAGCTGTACTAAGCCTTTTAATAATTGCTTTTGCTTAAGCGGATCGCGAAGACGAATACGGCGGAATAATTCAGGCGCAAAGTTAGGGATACCGCTAAATTTAAGTTTTTCGCCTTGTGTGAACGTATCACCAATTTGAATGGTACCGTGGTTATGCAAACCAATAATATCGCCCGCGTAAGCGTCAGCTGCGCGCTCACGATCGCCCGCCATAAAGGTTACCGCATCAGAAATGCTCACTTGCTTGCCAATTCGCACGTGATTCATTTTCATGCCTTGGCTGTACTTACCCGATACAATACGCATAAATGCAATACGGTCACGGTGTTTAGGGTCCATGTTGGCCTGAATTTTAAATACAAAACCAGTAAAGTTTTCTTCAGTTGCAACAATAAGTCTGTCTTCGGTTTCACGAGGCAGTGGCGTTGGTGCCCATTTAGTTAAACCATCTAAAACGTGGTCAACACCAAAGTTACCAAGTGCGGTACCGTAATAAACTGGCGAAAGCTCACCGGCTAAAAACAGATCTAAATCAAATTCGTTTGATGCGCCAATAACAAGCTCAAGCTCATCGCGTAATTGCGCAGCTAAATCTTCACCAATGGCAATATCAAGTTCTGGGTTATCAAGACCTTTAATGGTACGAACTTCTTGAATTTTATGACCCTGACCTGTTTTGTATAAAACAGCTTCGTCATTATGAATGTGATAAACACCTTTGAACTCTTTACCACAGCCAATTGGCCAAGTAATGGGTGCACAGGCAATATTTAGCTCTGTTTCAACTTCGTCAAGCACTTCCATTGGGTCGCGAATTTCACGGTCACATTTATTCATAAACGTAACAATTGGCGTTGTACGCAGGCGTGTAACTTCCATTAGCTTACGGGTACGATCTTCTACACCCTTTGCCGCATCAATAACCATTAAACACGAATCTACCGCAGTTAATGTGCGGTAAGTATCTTCCGAGAAATCTTCATGTCCTGGAGTATCAAGTAAATTAACAAGTGCGTTGTTATATGGAAACTGCATTACAGAGGTAGTAACAGATATACCACGCTCTTTTTCCATTTCCATCCAGTCAGACTTTGCATGCTGGTTAGAGCCACGGCCTTTTACAGTGCCGGCTCGTTGAATAGCTTGTCCGAATAACAATACTTTTTCGGTAATGGTTGTTTTACCAGCATCTGGGTGAGAGATGATAGCAAAGGTTCGTCGTTTATTAATTTCGCTAAGGAGATTTTGATCTGCCATTAAAAAAGTTCTTTTAGTTTGTATACGGATATTATCCACTTTAAGTATGCTGAGCTTTCAAGGCTTAAATAATACCAATTGCATTAAATTAGCGTTCTATTATAGCGATAATAAAATAGCGCAATAACAAGGCGAAATTATCACATAGAGTTATTCTCTATGAATAATTTTTAACGTAGTTAGTGAGTTATTTAATACGCTAGAACGATCTTGTTTTAATAAAATTGGTATAGAGCAACCTCGAAAGCTCAACACACCATCAGAAAAGCCCTAAATTGGCCCCTCACATGCGATCCGTTATGTTAATCGTAATTGGATACTATTTTCGCTGATCTTGGCCTTATAAACAATCAATGGTTGGTTATTAGCTGATCTTTTTTATTAATATGGATTTTGGGAAGCCTAACTGCAAATGAGGTACAAAAAAATCAGTAATAAGCCAAATAAATAGAATCAGCACACAATACACCAAGCCTCTGCACACCATTAGAATTTTTAAGCCTTGCTTGAGAATATTAACCTAGTGGCCCGGCTAACAGCCCTGCGTTAACCCACTGATATTTATAACTAAGAGTAAATTAGAAAATTCAATTTTAAGTGATAGCATTTATCTTTAAAAAAATGACTTTAAAAGATGTAAATTTATGTAAACTTTTTTGAACGATAAAATAACGGTTATAAGCATGTAACTTATTAAATTAAAATAACTTAATAAAATAAAAAAACACCAATACAGAGCTAAATACCATGCAATTACTGATTGTAATTTAGCCACCAAGACCGCCACAAGCTTGTGTAATAAAGTCGTAACGCATATTATTGATAGATTGCATGGAGGATAAGTCGTTTGGTCATGAAAACCAGTAAGTTAAGTATTAGATTATTATGGTATATAACACCCCTTGTTATTCTACCGCTGCTATTTTTAGGTGGCTTTACGCTCACCAATGTAACTAATTCAACACAAAAACAAGCTGATTTAATAATGAGCCGTTTTGTTGAGCAACAACAGCAAAAAATATTTAATTATATCGACTCTTTTCACTCTACTGCAAAACTACTTTCAACCTCGCCAGTACTTAGTGATTTTTTAGCAAACGACATTCGTGCCAACGGTAATTACACCCGAAAACTTGGCGCGCTTATGGATGTATTTGCCAGTTACAGTGAGGCTTATCCCGATATAATTAGCATTAATTTAGTTTCAGCCAGTGGGAAAAGCGATGCCTACTACTCTAACAACCTAACAACAGCGCCTAAAAGCTACCCGTTTTTTAATCAAGTATTGCAAAGTAATTTAAGTAAACAGCAATTTATGATTCAAAAGGATGATGGCACCACTAGTTTGTATTTTATTCAACGAATTTATAGTGTTGATTACTATTTAAAGCGACCACAGCAGCTTGGTTTTATTGTAATACATATAGAACCTTCAATACTAAACTCTAGTATTTTAGAAGCGCCATATAACAACACGCTTAATTTAATGTTGACTAAAGACGGGAAAATTTTATTTAGCTCCGATTACAACATGCGTGGCCAATACATAAGCGAGTACGAACTTAATCAAGTGCATGACCTCGCTGATATCGGCATGCTTTCGACTATTGAACTCTCAAGCATAGACAAAATAGAGCGAATGATTTTTGCAGTGCAAATGCCCGGCGGATATTATTACGTATCGACCATTCCCAAAGGGGTGCTTTATCAATCAGGTAAAGCCATAAGTTTAATAACAGGCTTAATTGTTATTATTTCGGTGATCACCCTGCCAATATTAATTTTTATAGTGGTACGTAATTTATTACTTAACCCAATTGAATTACTAGGTGCTGCGAGTCATCGTGTTGGTGATGGCGATTTGTCGGTGCACTTACCAGCTCATACAAATGATGAAGTAGGTGTTTTATTTAACGACTTTAACCACATGGTTAATCAAATAAGGCACTACCAACAACAGCTTGAAGAATACAAACACCACCTTGAAGATAAAGTGGAAAGTCGTACCCAAGCACTTGAAGCTATGAACAGCCAACTTGAGTTAGCTATTGGCCAAGCTGAGCAAGCTAATCAACTTAAGAGCCGCTTTTTAGCTAACATGAGTCACGAAATACGCACGCCGCTCACGGCCATTATGGGCTTTACAGAGCAGTTACTACATAACGATAAAGTAGCGAATGACAAACAACACCTAAGCACTATTTTACGTAATTCAAAACACTTACTAGAGTTAATAAATAACATACTCGATTTATCTAAAATTGAAGCTGAAAAGCTGGCTGTTGATTTGTCAGCGTTAAACGTAGTGCAGCTTGTGCACGACATTGAATCAATTATTCAACCACTGGCACAAGAAAAACAATTAACCCTTAATATCGACTATCAACTGCCGCTACCTCGCACCATTTATAGTGATGTGACCCGCTTAAAACAAATACTTATAAACATTGCTAATAACGCTGTTAAATTTACCGAAAATGGCAGCGTGTCTATTTGTGTGCATTATTTACAAGCAAGTCAAAAGCTAGAGTTTGTAATTAAAGATACTGGTATTGGTATGTCTGAGCATCAAATAGAACGTGTATTTAAGCCGTTTGAACAAGCCGATGCCACAACTACACGTCGTTTTGGTGGTACAGGTCTTGGGTTGTGTATTTCTAAAAACTTAGCACTGTTACTTGGTGGCGATGTAAACCTTGAAAGTGAAGTGGGTGTAGGTAGCCGCGTTACAATTAGGGTGGCATGTCAGCTATCTGATGATCAACCCATGCTTGAATTCTTAACGCAAGACAGCCAGTTAATACCAGAGAAAGACCCTCTCTTATCGTTTGCGACTAATAGCTTCGACGCCAATATATTAGTGGCTGAGGATAACCCAGATAACCAACTATTAATTAAATTATTACTGCAAACCTGGGGTCTTGAACCCGATATTGCCAGTAATGGCGCACAAGCTGTAGAAATGGCGCTCGTAAACGACTACCAACTTATTATTATGGATATGCAAATGCCTGTAATGGGTGGATTAGAAGCGACTAAAATGCTTCGTCATGCAGCATATGATGGCCCTATCATTGCCCTTACTGCCAATGTAATGAACCATGATATAGGCACTTATCTAGAAGCTGGTTGCGACAAAGCACTGGCTAAACCCATCGATAAAGATGCTCTGGAAAACGTACTCGTAAGCTACCTGCATCTTGAAAAAGATAATCAAAATAAATGGGATAGCCTATTAAAGAGCGAAAAGTTTCAGCAAATTGCCGATAATTATTTAGCTAACTTACCTACATATTTAGAAGAAGTTAAAGCTTTGCAGCATTGTGATGATTGGGAAGCATTAAGAGGTATAGCGCACAGTGTTAAAGGTAGTTCTGGATGCTTTAACTTTGATGAAATTTACCATAGCGCTGCGGCACTTGAAGAGAACTTAAAAAGTAACAATAAAGTACCAAGAGACGAGTTGGTAAATGATTTAATAGCAGCCATTGAGCAAGCAATTAGCGACAAAGTAACCTAAAAAGTAAACTTACAAAACTGTACAAATGCAGTACTTTAGCGGCTCTATATTTTAAATGCTAATTACCGTCTTTAATTATGAAAAGTTTAAACCTAGCGCCATACCCATTAAAATAGCGTCTTCAAAGCCATTTTTAGCAGGGTTATCACTTGGGTAGTAGTTTTTACGCACTGACATCTCAGCAAAGCCTGCGCGCTCGTACAGCGCAATAGCACGCGTATTTGATTCGCGTACTTCTAAAAAGAGGTTTTCAGCATTTTGCTGCTCACCATATTCAATAAACTGCGCTAACAACTGCCTTGCAATACCCTTACCCTGGTGACTTGGTGTTACACAAATATCCATAAGTGTAAAATCAGGCCCTGCTTTTTCACCAATATAAAAACCAATCATGCTCGCCTCATCAAATGCGGCAACATTAAAATAGCGCCCGCCTATACATGAACCCATTGTATTTAAAGTCCACGGATGGCTATGACACGCTGTTTCGATGGCCATTAATTGAGGTATTGCAGTTTCATCTACTGATTTAAAGTTTATCAAGGTATTCACTCATTAAAGCCCATAAAGCACGCTTCTCAGAGGCGTTGAGCTGTGGGGTTGGCAATGTAAGCTTATTGTCGTTTAATTGCATCTCACTGCCCTGTACAACGCTATTTATAATAATAGGCTCTGCACTGAGTTTAATGTCTGCAAGTAGTTGCTCATTTAGCGTTAAAGAACTAGCTATCGTGCTTTGCGATAAAGTATTAGCTTGATCATTTGCTTGAGGACAATAATGTTGATTGAGTTCAAGATTTTCTATATCAAAAATAGCTGCGTAACGTGGATGCATAACAACTCAGTAGATTAGACATTTGAACAATATAAGAAGTAATAAAAACGATGTAAAGAAGAAATGGCAGGGGCGGAGAGATTCGAACTCCCAACCATCGGTTTTGGAGACCGCTGTTCTACCAATTGGAACTACGCCCCTGCAATGACGACGAATTATAGAGAAGTTTCGCCAAAGGTAAAGAGAAAAATCACTCTTTTAGTTTAACTGCTTTTTAAATAAACAAAACGGCGAATTAGCATGCTAATTCGCCATTTTTTAATCACTTAAAATTAGTTAATTAAAACTAAAATTAATTATTCCCATTCGATAGTTGCAGGTGGTTTACCTGAAATATCGTAAACAACACGAGAAATACCATCTATTTCGTTAATGATACGGTTTGATACCACACCTAAAAACTCATAAGGTAAATGTGACCAGCGCGCTGTCATAAAGTCGATTGTTTCCACACAACGAAGTGATACAACCCAATCGTACTTACGTGCATCGCCCATAACCCCTACCGATTTAACAGGTAAGAATACAGTAAACGCTTGGCTTACTTTATGGTAAAGCTCAGCTTTGTGAAGCTCTTCGATGAAAATCGCATCAGCGCGGCGTAATAAATCACAGTATTCTTTTTTGATTTCGCCAAGTACACGCACACCTAAACCTGGTCCAGGGAAAGGATGACGGTAAAGCATGTCGTACGGTAAACCTAGCTCTAGGCCAATTTTACGTACTTCATCTTTGAATAATTCACGTAATGGCTCAACAAGGCCCATTTTCATGTCATCTGGTAATCCGCCCACATTGTGGTGAGATTTAATAACATGCGCTTTACCAGTTGCAGATGCCGCTGATTCAATTACATCAGGATAAATTGTACCTTGCGCTAACCATTTTGCATTTTTAAGCTTTTTGGCTTGCTCATCAAATACATTAATAAACGTATGACCAATGGCTTTACGTTTATCTTCTGGGTCTGACTTACCCGCTAGATCATTTAAAAACTGCTCTTCAGCTTCAACTTTAACAATATTTAAGCCAAATTTATTACCAAACATGTCCATTACTTGTTGGCCTTCGTTTAAACGAAGTAAACCATTATCAACAAATACACATGTTAGTCTTTCGCCAATTGCACGGTGAATAAGCATAGCCACAACCGATGAATCAACACCACCAGAGAGGCCTAAAATAACTTCGTCATCGCCAACTGTTTCTTTAATACGCTCGATTGCATCATCGATAATTTTTGCAGCAGTCCACAATTTTTCACAGCCACAAATATCAATAGCAAAACGCTCTAATAAGCGCTGACCTTGGTGCGTGTGTGTTACTTCTGGGTGAAACTGTACACCGTAAAAACGTTTTTCTTCGTTAGACATTGCAGCATGTGGACAAGTAGATGTTTTAGCTGTTGTTGCAAAACCAGCTGGAATATCCATTACTTTGTCGCCATGACTCATCCATACGTCGAGTACGCCGTTGCCGCCATCGGTAATGCTGTCTTCAATTGCATCAAATAATGCACAGTTGCCTACTTTTTCTACTTGTGCGTAACCAAACTCTTTTTTATCAGAGCTGTGTACACTTCCGCCAAGTTGAGCTGCCATTGTTTGCATACCGTAGCAAATACCTAGCACAGGCACGCCTGCATTAAATACATACTCAGGAGCGCGCGGGCTGTTTTCAAGTGTTGTTGATTCTGGACCACCAGAAAGAATAATACCTTGTGGGTTGAACTCGCGGATTTGCTCTTCAGTCACATCCCATGCCCAAAGTTCACAGTAAACACCAATTTCACGCACACGACGGGCGATTAATTGAGTGTATTGTGAACCAAAGTCTAAAATGAGAATTCGTGAATCGTGAATATCTTTGCTCATGGAGTATCTCGTAAAGTCTGATGCTAAATGCCGCTTTGAATACCAATTTTATTAAACATTACTAATTTTTGCAGGCTAAATAACTCTCTAACCACGTTAAAAACTTCTTATTTAGAAGAAACTAAAAATCGAAATTTTTGCCTCGTTATTGAGCCATTTATCTGTCGCAATAATTGACCACTTTATTAATGCAATTGGTATTTATATAAACGACTAAAAAGAGGGCTTGCAAAGCAAGCCCAGTATATTAAATTAATTACGCTGCTTAACCTAAACGGTAATTTGGTGCTTCTTTAGTGATTTGCACATCATGAACGTGCGACTCACCCATACCGGCTGAAGTAACACGTACAAATTGTGGTTTTGTATTTAGCTCTTCAATTGTTGCACAACCCGTTAAGCCCATAGCGCTTCGTAGGCCGCCCACTTGCTGATGAATAATCGTTGCAATAGGACCTTTGTAAGCTACGCGACCTTCAATACCTTCAGGTACTAACTTGTCTGCTTCGTTTGATTTTTGGAAGTAACGATCTGATGAACCTTCTTTTTGATCCATCGCGCCCAATGAGCCCATACCACGGTAAGATTTGTAATAACGGCCTTGGTATAATTCAACTTCACCTGGTGCTTCTTCAGTACCAGCAAGCAGTGAACCCACCATTACACACGATGCACCAGCAACAAGTGCTTTAACAATATCACCAGAAAAACGAATGCCACCATCAGCAATAACAGGAATGTCGCGACCTTTTAAGCCTTCAACAGCATCTGAAATAGCGGTAATTTGTGGAACGCCACAACCGGTAACAATACGTGTAGTACAAATAGAACCTGGGCCGATACCTACTTTAACTGCATCCGCTCCCGCATCAGCAAGTGCAATCGCACCTTCAGCTGTTGCTATGTTGCCTGCAATAATTTGTAAGTCTGGGTACTCTTTACGCGTTTTAGTAACACGGTCAATAACACCTTGAGAGTGACCATGCGATGTATCGATAAGTAAAACATCAATACCCGCTTCTACTAATGCAGCAATACGCTCATCAGTACCTGCACCAACACTTACAGCTGCACCTACACGTAAACGACCTTGGTCGTCTTTACATGCGTCAGGTTTGTCTTGGGCTTTTTGGTAATCTTTTACTGTGATCATGCCTTTAAGTTTAAATTCATCATCAACAACAAGGATTTTTTCAATGCGGTGTTCGTGCATTAAGCCTAAAATTTCTTCGCGTGCTGCGCCTTCTTTAACGGTAACAAGCTTTTCTTTTTTAGTCATAACGGTAGAAACAGGCTGTTCAAGCTTAGTTTCAAAACGCATATCACGACTAGTAACAATGCCTACAAGCACATTATTGCTATCGGTAACCGGAAAGCCTGAAAAACCTTTTTCGTGCGAAAGCTCAATTGCATCTGCAATTGTTAAATCGGCAGTCACCGTTACAGGGTATGAAACAATACCTGCTTCGTAGGTTTTAACTTTACGTACGTTTTTCGCTTGTTCTTCAATAGTCATGTTTTTATGAATAAAACCAAGACCACCTTCTTGCGCAAGGGCAATAGCTAAACGAGCTTCTGTAACAGTATCCATAGATGCTGAAATAAGCGGCAAGTTAAGTTTGATACCACGCGTTAAGCGAGTTGAAATATTTGCCGTGTGTGGCAAAACAGTAGAATGACCAGGTACTAAAAGTACGTCATCAAAGGTAAGAGCTTCTTTAGCGATTCTAAGCATTTTGGCAACTTCTCACATGTGGATCTAAGATAAGGAATTGCGGCCAAATTTTAACAGCGTTGTTGGCATGAGTAAATAATATTTCGCAAATATTTATGATAAAGTAGTGCAATAAATAGTTTTAGGTTGTTTTTTATGTTTTCGAAGCCTTCGCAGGCGGTTTACACCGTTTCACGCCTTAATAGAGAAATTCGCACAATCCTTGAGCAAGGTTTTGCATCTTTAGTGCTCACGGGCGAAATTTCTAACTTTATTACCCCTGCATCTGGACATTGGTACTTTTCGTTAAAAGACGATAAAGCACAAATTAAAGCCGCCATGTGGCGAGGCAATAATCGCAACCAAAGCTACCGCCCTGTAAATGGCGCACAAGTTACAGTAAAAGCGCGTGTATCGCTTTATGAACCTCGCGGTGACTACCAGCTTATTGTTGAGCATATGGAACCCGCAGGCGAAGGTCAGCTAAAACAAGAATTTGATGCGCTTAAAATGCGTTTAGCCGCCGAAGGATTATTTAGCTCTGCTCACAAACAGCCATTACCCCAAAATATTAATCGCATTGGTGTTATTACCTCAGCAACCGGCGCTGCTATAAAAGATATTTTAACGGTACTCAAACGCCGTGCACCGCAGCTAGAAGTCATCATTTACCCTGCTATGGTACAAGGCAAAGAAGCGCACGTGCATTTAATTAACCAAATTGAATTAGCTAATGCTCGTGATGAAGTAGACGTACTTATTTTAGGGCGAGGCGGCGGATCACTTGAAGATTTATGGTGTTTTAATCACGAACAGCTCGCCCGCGCTATTTTCAAAAGTGAATTACCGATAGTAAGTGCGGTAGGCCACGAAATAGATACCACTATTAGCGATTACGTTGCTGATGTTCGTGCAGCGACCCCATCAGCCGCAGCTGAGCTTGTAAGCCCAAATACGCAAGAGTTACACAACAAAGTAACGCAATTAGTTAATCGTTTATCTAACGCGTTTAAGCACGGCATTGCCGACAAGCGCGCACTAGCAACGCAGTTACAACACCGCCTTAATTTATGTCATCCGCGTAATCAGCTTAATCAAAAATCACAACGTTTGGATGAGCTAAGCATTGCGCTGCAACAGGCGATGCGTAATCGTTTATACCAACAAGAACGTACACTCAATAACTTAACGCCGCGTTTAATGCGCCAATCACCCGATAAAAAACTCGCTACAGCAAGCCATCAACTTTCGCAATTACAAGCTAGGCTAAACCAAGCTATACAACATCAGTTACAGCAAGCGAATAATAGCTTAGCACTGCAAGCAAGCAGGTTAGATTCAGTAAGTCCGCTTAATGTTTTAGCGCGCGGCTATAGCATCACTAAAACACAACAAGGCAAAGTGGTTAAATCTGTGGGGCAAATTAAAACAGGCGATGTTTTGATTACAGAGCTCGTTGATGGCTCTATAGAATCACAGGTTATACCTGTTACATAAAGTTGGTATTACTTAAAACTCTGTACTTAGCAACAATTTAAGCTCGCTATCGCTTGATGTGGAGGTAGTGCTTTTAAATTGTTGCCAAAACTCTTGCTTCATCAACTTGTCGTTTAGCTCTCGCCATTGAGAATTATCAAATGTGTCGTTATCAGCGGGTGCGGCTAGTTCAAATTCACATATCGTCGTTTTACATTTTGCGCTAACAACATCAGGTATAATCGCTAAATCAGCTGTTAATAAAAAATCTTGTAATGCCATTTCAGTACGATAAGCCCATTCTTCGTCACGCGTTTGCTTTTCAAATTTATCACGTAAAATCTTCTCAAAATCTGAAGGACCTCTCATTTGCTTTAAAATGCTTTTAACTGTCGCTTTCTGCTCAGCAAGTTGCTGCTTAAGCTGAGTTACTTGCTCTTCTAAAGGTAACTCATCAAGCATTTGGGTTTCTGAATAGGTTGGAGGCGTGTCTTCAGCGGGCTCTATACTAGCGACTTGCTCAAGTACTGCAGAGCCAGCATTACTCAATAACTCATTACTTTGTTGTTCAATATGAAGCTTTTGCTGTTTTTCATAACTTGGCTGCGACTTAACAGATTCTGGATGACTTGAAGCTGCATTAAAGTAGCTCCAAGTTAAACCTACACCCGCAATAAACCCAATCCCTAGAGCCAATAAACTATTCTTGTTCATGTTAATTCCTTTTAAGTTTTATTATTTTTAATTACTTATAGCATTGCACTCGTGTGCGATTCGTTTTCAGGCTCAGGATTTGCTAAAAAGTTTTGGTTCATACTTTGCGCCGGACACTCACAATCCGGTCGACCAATAATTTTAGCGGGTACGCCAACAGCGGTTGTGTGTGGTGGAACATTGCTAAGTACAACTGAGCCCGCACCAATTCGTGCGCCCTCACCTACTTCAATATTACCAAGTACTTTAGCGCCGGCGCCAATTAATACGCCTGCTCTAATTTTAGGATGACGATCGCCCTGCTCATTGCCTGTACCGCCAAGCGTTACAGATTGCAAAATTGATACGTTATCTTCAATTACCGCTGTTTCACCAATAACAATACCGGTTGCGTGGTCAAACATAATGCCTTTACCCACTTTACATGCTGGGTGAATATCGACCCCAAACACTTCAGAGTTACGGCTTTGAATAAAGCGCGCTAGCTCTTTGCGGTTTTGTTGCCACAAGCAATTAGCCAAACGGTGCGCCTGAATAGCATGAAAACCTTTTAGATTTAATATAACCGTAAGATAGGTTTCTGATGCAGGGTCGCGGTCTTTTACCGCTTTAATATCCTCAGCAACAAAAGATAGCATACGGTCACATTTTACAAATGCTTGATCGAACAGCTCTCGGATAGTGAATGCCGATACCACCGCATCAGCCAACTTATTAGCAACAATAAAGCTCAATGCCGAACCTAAACAATCATGATTCAAAATGCATGAATAAACATGACTTGCTAATAATGGTTCACGTTTTACTACATCGTTAGCTTCGTCGCGAAGCTGTTGCCAAATTGCATGACGCATAATACTGCACTGCCTTAAGTTGATATAAAATAGCCTTTTCCCAAGTCTAACGGATTTAAAGCCTAAGGTGTTAATCCCTTAGTTATTTGTTCTGGTTATTAGATATAACTAGCACCCAGAAATGATATTTTAAATACTTACCTATTTTTTAGATTAAGTTATACGACAGTAGCTAAAATGACCAATACAGACTTAAAATATAATAAATTAATAAAAAAAATCAAAAGCTAGCAACATACGAAAGCTCACCTATCATATGACAAAATACGGACTGACGTACAGCTGACGGCGTAAAAACGCTAAATTAATTAGGATTTAAGCTAAGTTTGTTCATTATACCGAGCTAAGCTATATTTAGTTTTATTGATTTTTTACATAAAAAATAGAAATGAGGAATTCAAAATGAGTGATGACTCTGAATTAAAAAATAAAGAAAAGCGTGGAATAAATATATTACTTCTCATTAGTTTAATAATTATGATTATTGGTATTGCCATCAAAATATATGATGCGCGTTTCATTAATTAAAGGACCCTACTACAGAGTCCTTAAAGATATAAAGTGCCCCATAAGTTAGGGCACTTTCCAACCATTAAAAACCACTTAAATTATTGAAATACTTTTTCAACTTTTACTACTTCAATATTTTTTGCAGGAATTGATAATTTATAATCGGCAATCACTTTATCCTCAGCAACCAACTCAGCAGGTTTATTAGTGTTGTAAACCATTGGCGATGTTTGCTCAGGCGCTAAACGTTTTTGCATATCAGCGCCGTCTGCGGTTATAAACACATATTGAACATTGTCTGTTTGTAAGTTTTCTTTAATAACGCGATTTACATCAGCAAGCGTTAGCGTTTTAAGTTTATTAGTTACGTAACTTACAAAGCTATCAGTGTTGTAAAATTCGCTATCAAGTGCGTAACCTAATTGGCGATTTTGACTTGCTACCATTTGCGGCACAAAGTTAATTAAAAAGTTACGCGTAGCTTCAAAGTCATCTTCGCTCATACCATTTTTAATTAGCTTATCTAGCTCAAACAAGGCGGTACGTGTTGCAAAGTGCGCATCGTTATTAGAGCGAAGTGGGCGTAACCACACTTGAAATATTTGCTCAGAGCGCCCTAGGTTTGCATCAGGCTTGGTTTGAAACATACCACGTGGAAAGTATTCAATGTATGCGTAATCGCCATAGTTCATGCCGCGAGTTTCGCGAATGCGCTCATATAAAAAGCTATTAGAACTACGGTGCTCACCGAAGTACGAACGCACAAGCCAAAGGGCTGTCCAGTCTTCGCTACTTCTTATTGTATCAATAGGGAAACCAAACGATACCGCCGTCGATTGCGCTGACTTTTCTACAATAGTTGCATGATGACCTTTAAGCGCTGGTGCATCAGGAATACTTAAACGGCTTTGCTCACCTTTTGGTAGCGTTGCAAAATCGCTCATCATTTTAGCTTTAAGTTTTGCAGGCACAGCCCCAATTAAACCAACCGTTAACTTAGATTGCGTAAGCTCGCTGTTATAAAACGCTTTAACATCATCAAGGGTCAGCGCTTCTAAATCCGAAATATCACCATAGTTGTAGCTTTCGTAAGGGTGATTTTTGTAAAGCGCACTGTATAGCACTTCTTTGCCTAGCTCTTCATCGTTAGATGCTTTTAAGCCTGATTTAATACCGTCGATCATTTCTTTTTTAAGGCGTTTAAAGTCGTCATCTCTAAAACCTGGGTTTAGTAATTGATCGCTCACAAGTGTATACCACTGCGCCGCATTATCTTTATGAATACGCCCTTGAAACGACAGCATTTCTTTATCTATTTGATAGCCAAAGCTACCCGCAAGCGGATAAAGTGCTTTTTGAATATCTTTATAGCTTGTCGCCTCTGAGCCACCTTGTGCAAGCATAGCCGCAGTTAACGCAGCAACACCTTTTTTGCCTTGTGGGTCGGCAGCCGCACCGGTATTGAATAAAAAGTTAACATCAATTAATGGCGAGCTATTCGTTTTATCAAGTACTTTAAATACAGGTGCCGCAGGTGCTTGTTCAAGCTTTGCAGTAAGCGCATTTAAATTAACTTCTTGCTCAAAACCTGGGGCTTTATCAAGTGCCGACATTGTTAATGTGGTACGTGCGTTATCAGTAAAGTATTTATTAGCAACGGCTTTAATATCTGCGCTGGTAATGTTATCTGCCGATTTATACAGCTGGTTTATAACCTCAGGATCACGCTCAAAATGCATGTAGCTGGCAAGAGTTGATGCAATCGCTTGCGATGAGTCTAAGCCATTAATAAAACTGTATTTAAGGTTCGATTTTAAATCACTGAGCTTTTGCTCATCAACAAGCTCAGTGCGTGCTTTTGCATAAGTTCGGTTAATGGCATCGCGTGCAGTGGCTAAATCATCTGCATTTTCTACTTTAACAAATACGTGTAATAAACCCGGATCTTTAGTCTCTGGGTTATAGGTAAACATTTGGCTGGCAATTTGTTTGTCGACCACTAGCTCTTGATATAAATCTGAATTATTTGAAAAATAAAGCTGTGAGATTAAATCAAGTGCCGCTCTGTCTTTTTTAGCAGGCTCCCACGCAGCGCCTTTGTAAGATACAAGTAACCAATGCCCTGGTAGCGCTTCATCTTGCTGGTGCAAATATTTTGGTGCTTGTTGAACAGGCTCTGCTTTAATGTCAGCAACATAGTTACCCTTTTTCCAGCTGCCCCAATGCTTTTTAACCATTGCCATTGTTGCTTGTGGATCTACATCGCCCACAATAACAAGTGACACATACTCAGGTTTATAAAACTTAGCAAAAAACTCTTTCCCGTACGCCATTTGATCTGGCATGGCTTCTATGTCTTTAAAAAAGCCCATAGTGGTGTGTTTATACGTGTGCTTATCAAACGCTTCTTCGCGTACAGCGCTTAATAATTTACGAATTGGACTCGCGTTGTTTTTTAAGTACTCACCTTTTACCGTTTGTGCTTCTGTTCTAAATTGCTCTTCGGTGTAAGTTAAGTTTTGAAAAATATCAGCTTCAAGCTCAAGTACTTTATCAAGATGCTGCTTTGAAAAGTTTAAATGGTAGTTTGTAAAATCGTTTGTTGTATAAGCGCGGTTATCAACACCTGAATTTTTTAATATGTCTGAGTACACATCTTCAGGGTATTTTTGTGAGCCTTTAAACATCATGTGTTCAAAAAAGTGAGCAAAGCCTGTTTTGCCCTCTTCAACTTCGTTACGCGATCCAACCGATACCGGAATTTGCAGCGACACTACATCAGGGTAATCGGTTTTAACAACCATGACACGTAAGCCGTTTTCTAGCTCTTCAATTAAATAATCTTGCGAAAAAACACCCTCATCAGCTTTATTTACTTGTTTTTGTTGTGCTGTTGTTTGCGTGCTTTGGTTTTGTTGCATGGCGCAACCCGTTAACGCCAGCGATACCGCTAAGCTGGTTGCTAATAATTTAAATTTCATTGTTGTCCCTTTTTAAATTGAGCAAATTTGTTGTCAGATTTATCACTAACTCACCCTCGATTATGCCCCAAAGCCAATAAATATAAGAGCCCAAAGGGAATTTATTATGTAAACAACTGTGTCAATTATAAATTATGGGAACAAGCAATATGAATAAACATCATGTTAGTTGAAAAACTTTCATTAAATAAATCTATCTAGACGTCTAAATGGCTGCTATATTAAATCCATCAAAACAAACTTAGCTGGAATGAGGATTATGGCTTTATCACTAAAAGAGAAGATAGTGGACACCAATCAAGGTGTTTATCTTATTGGTACTACCCCGCCTAAAATTGGCACCGATAAAGCGCAATTAAAAATCATTGCAGAAAAGCTATTAGGTCGCTTACACGAAATTGAATACGACGGCGTGATAATTTACGACATTCAAGACGAAAGCAGCCGTACTAATCAAGACCGCCCATTTGCGTTTAAACAAACCGTTGATCCGCGTGAATACAGCCATTTACTTCGTAATTTATCTGCACAAGATGTGATTACTTATAAAAGTGTGGCGCAGCGTGGCGTAGGCGAATTTAAAGATTGGCTAAGTGAAACTAAAAACGACTACGATTTACAAAATGTTGTTTTAGTAGGTAGCCCATCATCGATAGGCGATATAAAGCTAAGCCTGCCAGATGCGTATAAAGCATTGGCTGAGCAATCAGATGATTTCTTTTTAGGTGGCGTTACGATTGCCGAGCGCCATTCAAGTAAACGAAATGAGCACGAACGATTAATAGAAAAAACAGCACAAGGTTGTCAGTTTTTTATATCGCAAGCTGTTTACGACGCACAAGCGACTATAGAGCTAATTACTAGCTACGCACGTACATGTAAAGCACAGGGTATTACACCTCAACGTATTATATTAACGTTTACCCCGTGCGGCGGTGAAAAAACCTTAGACTTTATGCAATGGTTGGGTATCTCAGTGCCAGAGGCAACTAAATGGCGCATGCTTGATGCAGACAATACATTAAGCGAATCGGTACGTATTTGCCGCGAAAACCTCGACTTAATACTTAAAAGCTGTGCGCATTTAGATGTACCGCTGGGCTTAAATATTGAAAGCTTAACAAACCGTAAAGAAGAAATTGACGCGTCAATTAACCTATACCGTTTATTAAAAGCCATTATGGAATTGAACCTTGCGGAAAAGCTAATAGCTTAAAAGCTAGGTTAGAGCTAATTAACACCCTTCTTGGCAAGCCTCACGGCTTGCTTTTTTATGTCCGTTCTTTGAAAAATTAATTAATAAATACAAGTAAAGATTTGCAGCTTAAGCTATTTATTGAAGGTGTTTTTGGTTATTACTCTCAAGCCTTTTTAAGGCAAACCCCATAGAGGAGCACATAACACCAAAAATTATTCCCTCATTAGATTGCTAGGGAACGTTTCAAATAAGCTTATTATTGCTAAGGAAAAAATAAAACCTATCGCAGAAAAAACCAGCCAAGTTTGTGTGGCATGAGTCATGACGAACCTCCTTTTATAATTGTGCTTTTTTAGCAAGCTTATACGCTTGTTTATTTTTATACATTGCGTGGTCTGCATCATTTAATAGCGCTTCAAAGGGCTGCTTTTGTTTATTAGTAAAACTATAACCAATACTAAGCGATAAATCGCAAACGTCTTCTTTGAGTAAGGCTTTTGAATACTCAGTCGAAATTTTATCCATGATGTAATTAATTTTACTCTTATCGCTTACTTGCATTACTGCAACAAACTCATCGCCACCTAAGCGCCCTACTATATCGGCATCTCTTAAATGCGTTTTTAGCGTATCCGCTAATATAATTAAGGCTTTGTCGCCTACTTCATGTCCGCAGGTGTCGTTTAATTTTTTAAAGTCGTTTATATCAATAAACAAACAGCATACGTCAAAGCCTAAACGCAGTGCTAAGTTAAGTTTTTGTTGAGCGAGTAAGCTAAGTGCCCGGCGGTTATAAATATTCGTTAATGAGTCTAACATGGCTATTTCGCGCATTTGCTCATAGCTATACACAAGCGCTAAGTCGTCTTCAATTAAATCACGTAGTTGTTCTATGAGTTCAAAATATTCATCGGTATAGCTTGTTATTTTAGTGTCTTTTAAACATAACGTGCCAAACACTTCGCCTTCAGGCCAATGAATAGGTAAACCTAGGTAGGATTCAACACCGTCTTCAACTACTTCTGGTAGGGTGTTCCATGTATCGTTATTACTTGCATCATTAACATATAATGTATTGTTAGTTTCAGCTACGTGGCGACAAAACAGAGGAGTTTGAGGAGGGAGTATAGGGTTGGTCTCAAAGTTAGATCCACCCTCGTTACTTCTAATAACAACGCGATAGCCTTTGCTTGTTGCCTGAACTATATAACCAGACGGGGCTGAAAAAAGCCCCGTTATAAGGTCGATTGTTTTTTGCCATTTATGCAAAGATATTTGGCCATCAATACCAGAAAATGCCCATTGATCAATTTCAAACATTGCTTTACCTCGGCTATTTAGTAGCTCCAGTATAGGCAAAAAAACAAAGTAAAAGCTATTATTTACGACGTCTACTTGGCTCTCTTTTACCAGTGATGCGTTTTTTATCGCGATCTTTTCGCGACTTGTTAGTATTTTTACGATTATCTTTTGGCTTTTTATTAGGATCTGGCTCGTAACCTTCTAACCACTGCGGCGTTAAACGCGTATCGAGTAGTACTTCAATTTCTTCTAGCAGCCATTGCTCATCAAGACTTACCAGCGACATAGCAAGTCCTTGTTCACCAGCACGACCAGTACGGCCAATACGGTGCACGTAATCCTCGGCAATGTAAGGTAGTTCAAAGTTAATTACGTATCTAAGTGTAGAAATATCTAAACCACGCGCAGCTACATCAGTTGCAACAAGTACGCGTGTAATACCTTCTTTAAAGTTTTGCAATGCACGGTCGCGTGCGCCTTGCGATTTGTCGCCATGGATTGATTCGGTTTTTAAACCGTCTTTACACATTTCTTTAGCAAGCTGATCAGCCATTTGTTTTGTGCGAGTAAAAATAAGCACTTGGCGCCAGTTTTTCATGCCAATCATGTGCGATACAAGTTCGCGCTTACGATCCTCATCTACAGCGTAAATAACTTGCTCTACTTCAACCGCAGCTGAGTTACGTTTATCAACTTCAATTAGCTCTGGGTTTTTAAGTAACTTTTTACTGAGTTCAAACACGCTGTCATCAAACGTAGCTGAAAATAGTAAAGTTTGGCGATCGCCCGGGATATGTCGCAATATACGTCTAATTTCATCAATAAACCCCATATCAAGCATGCGGTCAGCTTCGTCAAACACTAAGGAGTCTACGCTTGAAAGTACCACACTGCCTTTAACTATATGATCAAGCAAACGCCCAGGTGTTGCCACTATAACTTGCGCTGTTTTAAGTGCTTTTATTTGAGGGCCAATACTTGCGCCACCATAGGCTAAAGCGCCATTGATATTAGTGCCTTGTGCGTACTTTTCAAAGCTTGCAAATACTTGCTGAGCAAGCTCACGGGTTGGCGTTAAAATTACAACGCGGGCAAGGCCTTGCTCATCTTTTTTAGGGGTATTTAAAAGCTTATGTAATAAAGGTAAAACAAAGGCGGCGGTTTTACCCGTACCTGTTTGCGCGCTGCCCATTACATCACTTCCGGCTAAAATAGGCGGAATAGTTTTAATCTGAATTGCGGTAGGTTGAGTGTAATTATTTTGCTCAATCGCTGTTAATAATAACGGGTCGAGATTAAGTGATGAGAACGTAGTGGCAGACATAGACTTAGCTTTAAAATAACAAAGAGCGCTATTGTACGCATATTACTGTACTGCGTAAATTAACCAGTCCAGAAAAGTATTTAATCGTGGTTGCTCACTTTCACTTTAGCGCTAAAACAATAAATAAGGCGCTAAATAACAGCTGTATTTAGCGCCTTTTATAATTTGCTGTAGCTTTAAGCTGGCTTTAGTGTAGCTTTACGCTCGTTGTAAAACGCTATTAAATCGTCAACTGTTGCTTGGCAGTATTCGCGTATACCCGAAACTACCATATGCTTTTCACCACTACCCACTTTAACGCCGTTTTCCAACAGGTTAAAACGTAGTGTGATTTTTCCGCGCTTACCGGCATACTCAAAACTAGGCTCTGCAAACTCAAGTTCTGGTTCTGTAATATCAAGATTATCAAGATTGATAAGCATTGATTCGTAAATCACCATAGGACGAGCAGGGTTTATCATTACCTCTTGCTTGCCCATTAATGGAATAATTACATGCGGAAAAGTAGTACCAGAAAACTCAACATAATTTTTTATAAGACTATTAGTTAATGCTGGGCATTGGCTGGTTTTACCGCTGCGCTTTACCTTTAAAATTACTTTTTCGCCATTGGTTACATCAAACTCATCAGCCCCTTCAGGGAAGTTAAGTTTGGTGTTTTCATCAACCATACCAGCAAAAGTAAATTCCATTTGTTCACTAATACCGTAGCGGTCTAGTACCAATGAAAAAAGTAAGTCTCCTGGCGCGCAAAACTTTTTGGCATCTTTGTCGTGAAGTGGATTGTAATCGTCAGCAACGCATTTAGCGAATCGACAACCTTGCTCACGAGAGATAGAAACATAATCAGCGTGCTGCTGAAAAAAAGGACTTAACATAGTTTGTTCACTGCTTAAACTGCTTATAACCTATCTATATTACCAGAAAAAAAATATTGAGAGGTCGAATCTGTTAGATTAGTTGCTAAATAAAACAGAGCAATAAAAAACAATGACCTTTTATTTATTTGCACTATCAATTATATGTGTTTTTCCGTACTGCAAAATATCAATAATGCGACAACCCCTTTGGCACTACTTAATGGCTTTAAGTGTTACAAGTGCGTATTTTCAAGGTTACATAAATTTATATGCACTGCTCAGTACTGGGCTTTACGTTGTTTTATACTACAGTGTGCTAAATACAAAGCGGGCAATAATACGCGCTATGTTAAGTACTGTTTTTATAACTTTCTCACTTGCATTAGCACTTCATTGGGTGCCTGGTTTTAATAACCTCCCTATTGTTATAGATGAGCGTATTACAAGCGATGCGATTGCTTTTACCCTTTATGCTAATTTTGATAAAGCTATGGCGGGTTTATTTCTTTGTGCTTACTTTTATTCGAATAAAAAAACTTTAAAAGCAGACTCTAATAAAGCGGGCCCATTAAACGTTAAACAACCCATTTTAATTGCTATTGCTACTGTTTTAGCTTCGCTCACTGCGGCTTTAATGCTTGGACTTGTAAGCTTTAACCCAAAAGTGCCGGACTTTTGGTTGGCCTTTATTGCTATTAATCTTTTATTTACCTGTGTTGCCGAGGAAGCTTTATTTCGAGGTTTACTTCAAACTAAGCTTAGCAAAATAATTACACCGAGCCGTTTAGCAATACTTGCCCCTGTAATTACTGCATGTATTTTTGCTTTGGCACATTTTGCTGGAGGAATTAACTATGTATTGGTTTCGTTTATTGCAGGCTTAGGATACGGCTATGTTTTTTATAAAACGCAGCGCTTAGAGTGGGCTATTTTATGCCATTGGTTGGTTAATGTTTGCCACTTCTTTTTGTTTACTTACCCTATGCTCAATAAAATCTAAATACATTTACAAATGCTAACAATTTACTTAGTAGTAAACATTGCCCGCATTTGATTTTGTTAGTAATTTACTACTTTATACCAACCTGCATAAATCTTTGAACAATTTAACGAATTAAATTTCACTATAACGTCGTTAAAAATTTTTTATTTAGAACAACTAGATACAAAAATTTTTGCCTAGTTTTAGCGTAATTTTCTTAACGTTAAATAGCCCCCATATATAAGCAGATTGGTATTAAATAAATTAAAGGACTAATAAATATGCTACGTTTTATAATGGCAATAACAGTGCTCGCCACAATAGCTGGTTGTTCAGGCATGACTTATCATACAGATATAGACAACGGCGTTTTATCTCAAGAAATTGGCACCTACGTTAATAAAAGAGATTTACAGCAATTTTATAGCGATCAAGAAGCACACGAAAGTGGCGCAACACTTTTAGGCCGAATAGAAGCTGAAAGCTGTGATGGCGATGGACTGGGCAGCAATAATGTAAGCTACAATCGCTCTAAATCAAACGCTATTGATTTACTTAAAGAAGATGCCATGCGCAGAGGCGGGAATGCTTTTACTATTAATTCCTGTAGCGAAACGTCTGTATCGTATTGCGACTTATCTGTTTTATGCACCGGACAGGCCTACGACTATCAATAAGTAAAAGTGCAAATTATATATTAAGCGCAAAGCTCAGTAGTACACGCTTTCCAGACTCGATTTTAGATACGCTGTGTTCGTACTTATCGGGTCTAAACAAATACACGCGATTAAATAAATTTATAATGCATTTTGAGCATTTAAATACCCCACCCGCTTTAGGTTTTTCTAATACAAAGTTGAGCTTGTAATAGCGCCCTTGCTGCACAGGGTCAATATGGTTCATTACGCTGTGATTCGTTGGGTAAGTAACAAGGTTTATCGAAAATGTATTACTGCTAAAAATAGCTTTGTTTTTAACGGTTGCAATCATACTGCCTCCTATGAGTTTATATGCCGCATTGTAGCATTGGGTTGAGTACTAATACTTTAGTTAAACAATATCAAAATGCCATGTCATATAGCTAAACAACCTGACACAAAAAAGCCGAACTTATTTTACTAAGCTCGGCTTTTAAAAGTACATTGTTTAGCAATTATGCACTTGGGTATTCGCGGTACGCACGCTCTATATTTTTAGCCTGCTTTTTAGAAATACCTAAATGAGCAAGTGCTACACGTAAACGAGCACGTGATAAGTCAGACCCCAATATTTCCATTGCATCAAGCACTGACGTACTTGACGTTTTGCCAGTAATTGCGACAAATATTGGCTCTAAAAAGTCTTTAATCTTAAGCTCGTGGAATGTTGCAACTTCTTTTGCAATTGCAAAAATAGCGGGCTTTTCAAAGCTACGTAGACCTTCAAGCTGCCATACAAAAAATTGTAGCGCTTGGCGAATCACGTTTTCGTCTGCTTTGCCGGCTGTTAATAGCGCAGGATCGTAAGTTGGAATACCGCCTACAAAGTGCCCTGCAAGCTCAACCATATCCGACAGCGTATTAATACGAGTTTTAACTTCGGGTAATATTTTAGCGAGCATTTCGCCATTAAACTTCCAATCAACAAAGCGCTGAATTAACTGCTCGTCGGTTAGGTTTTCGCGGATCCACATGCCGTTTAACCAGCTTAGTTTATCTACGTCGAATACCGGACCACCAAGCGATACGCGCTTCATGTCGAAGTTTTCAATCATTTCATTGAGTGTGAACTTTTCACGCTCATCAGGCATTGACCAGCCCATACGGCCTAAGTAGTTAAGCACGGCTTCTGGCAGGTAACCCATTTCTTTATAGTAATTAATAGACGTTGGGTTTTTACGCTTAGACAGCTTTGATTTATCTGGGTTACGTAGTAATGGTAAGTGACCAAGTACTGGCGCTTCCCAACCAAAATCTTCATAAAGCTTTAACAGCTTAGGTGCTGAGTTAATCCACTCTTCGCCACGGAAAATATGACTAATTTCCATATGGTGGTCGTCAACTACGTTCGCTAAAAAGTACGTTGGGAAACCATCCGCTTTTAAAAGCACTTGCATGTCTACGTTTTCCCACGGGATCTCAATTTCATCACGAAGGTAATCGTTAAACTTAAATGTGCCTTCGCTTGGGATTTTCATACGTATAACGTAAGGTTTGCCTTCAGCTAAGTTTGCTTTAATTTCTTCATCTGTATGGTTTAAACCACGACCGTCATATTTAGGGCGTAGGCCTTCTGCCATTTGCTCTTCACGCATTTGATCAAGCTCTTCGCTTGTTGCAAAGCAGTAAAACGCTTTACCATCATCAACTAACTGATGCGCGTATTTTTTATATAAATCGCTACGCTCAGATTGACGGTAAGGACCAAATTCGCCACCCACATCAGGACCATGATCCCACTCAAGCCCTAACCAACGTAGGCTATCCATAATCGCAAGTTCAGACTCTGGCGTGCTACGTACTTGGTCTGTATCTTCTATACGAAGTACAAATTCACCGCCTTGTTGTTTAGCAAAACAGTAGTTAAATAAGGCGATATAAGCGGTGCCAAGATGCGGGTCACCAGTTGGCGACGGGGCAACACGGGTGCGAATTGTCATGGTATATTCTCTTTAAATAAGTGAGATAATAAAAGTGGTTTATGCAGCTACTTTGTTTAAGTAAGCAATAATATCGTTTGATTCGTACAGCCATTGTACTTGGCCGTTTTGCTCTATACGCAGGCAAGGCACTTTAACTTTGCCGCCTTGTTCTAGTAGCTCTTGACGATATTGCTCATTGTCTTTTGCATCACGCGTTTCTATGTTTAAGCCTTCGCGTTTAATGGCGCGACGTACTTTTACACAAAACGGGCATGCTTTAAATTGATACAGTTTAAATTGTGAGGTTTGCTGATCAAGCTGTGCTTGCTCGTCGCTTGCACGCTTTTTACTGCGAGGAGTAAATACAAAATTAAAGAATAAGATTATACAACCTAAAAACCAACGAACTAATTTCATGTTCTGTGCTCTGCTTACAACAATTTAAGGAGCCAGATTTTAGCACAAATTTACAATCAAAAAAGTGTAATACTCCGAGAATTACACTCAAGTAATTTAATTTACTAAAAGTGCTTCTATAGCAATACCATATCATCCCTATGAAGTACTTCTGCGCCACTATCGTAATCGAGTAATTGGCCTATTTGACTAGAATGCGCACCCTTTATTTTATTTACCTCGGTGCTACTAAAGCGCGTTAAGCCCCGTGCAATCACTTGATTTTTATTATCAATTAAATCAATTAAATCACCGCGTTCAAAACGTCCAAATGCATTAGTAACGCCTTTAGCGAGTAAGCTTGCACCTTTATTTTGCAGCGCTGTAATAGCACCTGTATCAATAACAATTTGGCCGGTACTTTTTGGCCCAGCTAGTAGCCATTTTTTACGGCCATCTTTTGGGGCGGTGAGTTTTAAAAAACGTGTACCGGGTAATTCATCACTCATGCATTTTAAAATAACGTTTTTGCCTGCGCCTTTAGCAATAATAACTTCAACGCCTGCGCGCCTTGCAATGTCGGCGGCTTGCAGTTTAGTC
>NZ_AUTP01000323.1:0-5214 GCF_000498075.1 Pseudoalteromonas sp. TAB23 | reverse complement strand
GAGAACACGGCGGTTTTGGTATGCGCGAATTTGTTAATGTTAAAAGCATTATGATCAATAGCTAATTTAGCTGCATAAATGAAACAAGTGTTTTAAATACAGATTCTTAATATGTGTTTAAAACACAAAAATTACTAAGCCTAAAAGTGGGTAACCACTTTTAGGCTTTTTTATGACTTTTAGAAAGTAGTTTTCAGGAGACAATACTTAGTTTTTAGTAAGAGATAGTACCGAGTTTTGGATATATTCGTAGGTGCGATTTTACATCGCGCTTTTAATCTGAGGAGTCAAAGACTGCAAACATAGCCTTTAATGGGGAATAAATATCGTGGTCTAATTTTATATTTAATCGTAGACACTTATATCACCTAAGTGTTTAGTCGTTTTTCAATGCTCTAGCTAAATCATTTACTGCGGCCTGAACAACTAGCCAAGAAATATCACATGTATCTGCATCAGGGTACATTTTACTAGCCATTTGCTCATAAGGATGTATTAGATTTCGGGACCCTCAAAGTGCATGAGAGGACTGTCTAGCATTTAAACCTAACCAACCTACATGATGTGTTACATCAATTACTATTTTTCGCTTACTAGCGTTACTTATAGCTGGCTCTTGGTATTTTACGAGAAAGTTTGATGAGGAATGGAGAATGATTAGGTAATATTTAGCTAGGTACTCAAAGCGCTTTTTCTCAAGCCCTAGTATTAGAAAAGCTATCGAACGCTTAGTGAATAAACTAAATTGCATAATAATCGAGTTAATTCGTTTATCTGATTTATATTTTTCAACTTCAATAAACTTTGTGCCCATTTTACGTTTCGTATTTTACTGGAGCATCCATAAAGCGAAAACTGCCCCAGAGTAATAGTAAAAAAAACATGGGCAGAGAAGCCAATATAAGGTCATATTCTACAAAATTATCGCTAAGCCAATAGCATCCAAAAAACACCATGGGATATATTAAAACGCCCCATAGAAAAAATTTATTCATGATTCTATTAAACAATGGAATATTAATACTAGGCTTACTTCCTAAGCCCATAAGACTAGCGATAACTGCAAATGGGTATACAAGTAAAGGAATAGCACCTAAAACCAATAAAGTAAGCCGAAAAAACTCAAACATATAATCGAACATCCAACGTTTTGAACGTATTAACGCTATTCTCAATGACTAAAAAGTACAAACAAAGTAAGTTAATTGCCAGCGCTTATTTTGAGAGCTTTACCACTCTTTACTTCTAAGAAAACAAGTATATATATTAAAAATAAAGTATAAACCAAATAACACAGTAACAATTCAACACAAGTCAGGCTTCAGCTATTAATAACTCAATGCTTTATATAAATACCGCTATATCTAACGTTTACTAATCAAACCTCGGTACTTTTCGCTTGTCGGCCTTACTCATAGCAAGCTCTTGAATTTCTTCTTGCTTGTGCTGCGCCGATTTAGTTTCTAATGATTGCTGATTAGCGTTTTCGTAAGAAAGCTCAGTGAGTAGCGCAAAGTGATCTGAGCCATATTTAGCTAAGCGCTTAATACGCTTTACTTTAAAGCCTTCGCTGTGAAATAAATGATCGAGCGGCCAACGCATAAAAAAGTAGCCTGCATGAAAGGTATTATAAAAACCACGGCCTTTTCGAGGGTCTAAAAAGCCACTTATTTGCATAAACAAACGGGTGCTGCGCGACCACGCTACGTCGTTTAAATCTCCGGCAACTATGGTAGGCCGTGTTGGGNTGAGTCGCGCGGGCGCGATGAGTCTTCCTCTGTCGGGCTTGGTGGTGCGGGGTGAATAAAGTGCCCTTGCATTTGCAGGCCTTCATCGTTTTCAAACAGAATATGAATTGAAGGAATATCTTCTTCTATAAGCTCACATATTTGTGCATCGAGTATTTTAAACTTGCTGTATAAGTGCATGCCATAACGATTGTCTTTAGGGCATTCTATGTAATACGGGTAATTTTTTTTAATGACTGATAATTTATTTTCCCACCAGCTATCGCTCTCAAGCGTAATAAGTAGGTCGGGTTGATGCTCATCAACAAGGCTAATTAACTGCTCACTTTTATGGTTCGACATAAGTACATTTGCCGACATAATCCTTATACTATGATCTATATGCTTAGGTGCGCTTTGCACTTCTTTTTTAGCAAGCCACGTATACGGGTAAATCCATTTACCTTGTAAAATCATTATAAGTAATGAGGTTAAGGCTATAAATACGTAACCCATTGCGCTACTTTGCCATAATAAAAACAACGAAGTAACGGCGACAAAACTGGCAATATAAAAAACCTGTAAGCGCACAAAGTCGCAGCTACGCACTAAGTAATGCTGGCTGTACGACATAGGTAATAAGGTAACCAGTAAAAAAAAGCCAATAATTATAGCCAGCGCAATGAGCATTTTAATATCCTTATAACGTTAATTTAGCGACTTAAAATTGAAAGTATTTCTCGGGTATCGTGCACCATATGAATAACTGTACGGTCTATTTCAATACTCACTGTACCATTATCTCTAGAGCGTTCAATTACTCTACCTCGTTTGTATAAATCGCGCTCTAAAAAGTCGCCTCGGTGATAGCTTCTACTTAGCCCTGGTGGCGTCCAACCTGCGCGAATTAACTGCTTAGCCTCTTTTTTAGAAAGGTAGTCATTGTCATTATGCTTATGTGAATGATGCTTTTTATGGCCGTGTTTATGACCATGTTTATCTTTATGCGGTTTTGCGTCTGCGCTTATTGAACATAAAGCCAATGCTATTAGTGTTGTGTATGTTAGTGCTCTCATAAATAATCTCTAGCGTAATTAATAGCTAAAGGTTAACAAACACGGCTGAACATCATATGAAACAACTTACACTTATTTAACGCTGTTTATATTGTGTTTTACAGTGGCTTCGCATAATAGCGGGATCGCGTAATTTTAAATGTTTTGTTTTACGACCAGCGTGGCGCTTACGCCACACTTTAAAACTGCCTTTTGAAACATTGTCTCGCATAAAAACCACCAGCTGCGGATACTTTAATCCGTATAGCTGCTCTATAGCCTCGTAGGGGGTTCTATCTTCCCACGCCATTTCGATAATGCGTGACTGCTGCTCTGCGTTAAACATAGTATATCTCACAAAATTTAACTTATACGCTAGGTAAAAATACTTAGATCAATGCAATTAAGCTCAGTAACTGTATAATTGGCGTTCAAGTTATGTACTTTAAAAGATATCGAATTTATATTTATGCGCGCAATATTTCTGTTTTTAGCTTTAACTTTTCCTTCGTTATTACTTGCAGCGCCAAGTAAAACCCTGCGGTGCGTAACAACCCACTACCCGCCTTTTACTATATTTGATGAGAAAAGCGATACGTTCACGGGTTTAGATATTGAATATTTAACGTTTATTGAGCGTAATTTAAATCTTAAAATTGATGTTGTGCACTTGCCATGGGCGCGCGTTAAAAAAGAAATGGCGCTGGGTTATTACGACTGCTATTTCTCTTTGGCCAATACAGAGGAACGTGCAAAGTATTTAGATTTTACAAGCGTGCCCTTGCACACTACTAAGTATGGCTTATTTACTTTAAACAAAGATAAGCTACTCACAAACAATTTATCAAATACCCCAATAGCGATGCTGCGCGGCGTTGCTTTGCCTGAGGTTATTGCTAAAAAGTATAACCTTGATGAGAATAATCTACTTCGTTCACTTTCAACTAAAGACACTTTTGAGCTACTAGAAAAAAAACGTGTTGAATACGCAATAACTAACTATCAAGCGGGTTTGTGGTACTCAAAAGAATATAAAAATATATACGCTAGGCAGTTCAATGAGTTTACGCTTCCTACTTACATTGCTTTTAAGCGTGGCGTAATTGATACAAAATTAGTTGATGAGCAAATAAAACGTTTTAAAGCACAAACTCAATAATTAACACTGCACACGTTAAGAGATAACCAATGTTTACAAAACTACCAAAGTGGGTTGAATATGGCGCGTTTACGCTCGCATTTATAGCGGGCGTAGTAAACGCTGTAGGCTTATTAGGATTTGAGCACCAGGCTATTTCGCATGTATCTGGCTCTGTTACTTTACTTGGTATTAAAGTAATAACTAACCCCAGCACTGCCTTATTGCTACTTTCAATAATTATTAGCTTTATGTTGGGTTCGGCACTGTCGGGATTTTTACTCTCTGGTGGCTCATTAAAACTTGGTCGTCATTACGACACTTTGCTTTTTATTGAAGGATTACTACTACTTGCGAGTGCTTATTTACTCAAAAACACATTCGTTTACGGCATTGTTTTAACGTCTGCTGCGTGTGGGCTACAAAATGCGCTAGCCACTAATTACAGTGGTGCTGTTATACGTACGACACATTTAACCGGTATTTTTACTGACCTTGGTTTAATGCTAGGTAAAGCTCTTAAAGGTGAGCAATTTGATACTCGTAAAGGGGTTATGTTTTTACTCATTATTGCAGGCTTTTTACTAGGCGGTATAACCGGTTTTGTTTTATTTGAGCATTACTTAGTGCTGGCTTTGGTGTTTCCTGCTGTGGCTTGTTTTGTTTTATCAATTACGTATCGGGTTTATAGGCTACGTACGCTTTAACGCAACAAGTTTAAATGCACATAAAAACCGCATATTATAGAAGCAATG
This sequence comes from Pseudoalteromonas sp. TAB23, assembly GCF_000498075.1. Classification (NCBI taxonomy): domain Bacteria; kingdom Pseudomonadati; phylum Pseudomonadota; class Gammaproteobacteria; order Alteromonadales; family Pseudoalteromonadaceae; genus Pseudoalteromonas; species Pseudoalteromonas sp. TAB23. Next base: position 539 of record NZ_AUTP01000323.1, on the reverse strand, counting down.
CAATATAGATTACTTTCAAGGAATGTATGAAACCTTATTTTTTGCCGCTGTTATTACCCTTTAGCCACACTGCGTTTGCCGATAATCAAAACAACGATGCAATAGAAACCATAACAACTACGGCATCACGTATTGAAGCGCTATCGACACCACTCCCTTTATCAATAAGTACACTAACGCAAGCGCAGCTAAATAGCATAGCGCCTACCCATATTGAAGAAGCTCTGCAACGTGTAGCGGGTGCTAATATTCAACGCGGAAATGGCCAAGAGTATTTACCCGCGCTTCGCTCACAAGTGCTTTCGGGCGCAGGCGCTTGTGGTGGCATATTAACTTTGGAGGATGGCATACCACTGAGAGCCGCTGGGTTTTGTAATATAAACGAGCTATTTGAGGCGCACAGCGAAATGGCGCAGCGTATTGAAGTATTAAAAGGCCCTGGCTCTGCACTTTATGGCTCAAATGCTGTGCATGGTGTTATTAATGTAATAACGCCCGACACTACTCAAGGCGGTGGTTTAGTTGGTTTAGATTATGGC